>JANPBV010000302.1:0-3628 GCA_031430615.1 Ignavibacteria bacterium
GACTTATATGGTAGAAACAAAGCAGCTCATTTCAAGATTGCAGACATCAATATATCAGCAGGGCAGCATGATACCGGTATTAATAGACCTGAATGATAAGAATAGTATTGTTATTAATTATGAAGGTTCAGGCGGAGCCTCTGGGCAAAACTCAGGTACATACAGCTCAAACTCAGTACCCTCAGGACCCTGGGCAGGCATGGGGCTAACTGATGCAGAAAGAAAATTGGTAGATATTGACGCAAAAAATAAAGAGATATTTGCTTATGGAATTTCATGTAAAGCTATTGTAACCAAATACACTTGGCTTGGGATATTGGTTAACGGAAATAACCAGGCTGCTGAAATTGATATTGAAGTTTTACCTACAGATAGACCTGCTTTTCATGGTAAAACTATAGGTGTTTTCATGGAAACATCTGTCCCAAAATTTCAGGCTGGGGAAGAGATATTTGTTAAATACGATCCAAATGATGTAACAAAAATAACCGTAGAGCATTCATAATGAAGATATAGTTAACTTATATATATAAAAAATAGTTAATTAAGCATAATTCTACTTATTTCACGGTATATTATTTGTCATATTTTAACCTGACAATTAGCATACCAATTAAACCGGCATAATAAACCCTTTCGTTAGTGTTTTCAGAATATATTAGCTTAAATTTGTGTTACTGTAAAACAAGGGGGTAACATGAATAATTTAAAACTGGTTATTACTTTAATTTGTCTTTGCACATTATCTCTGTATTCACAGCAGAAAGTGAAGAGCAAGTTTGAGAGAAAAGTACCGAAGGCTTCTATTTTGTTCACCGGAAGTTTTGGGTATGTGTTTAGCTCTGCAAATGGAGAAGGAAGTGACTTCGCCAGTTTGTATGAACCTGAAGGTGGTAATATCTTCAATTCCAAAAATCTTGGGATGCAGCAGGGTTATGGTTTAGGAATCACAGGAAAATATGCTGTTTCAAAGAATAAAAAATTCAGTTTAACCGGATCATTGGGCTATAATCTTTTCTATAACAGTGAAGATAAAGGAATGAACAGGACTAAATGGAATATTTTTAATCTTGGCGCAGGTGTTGAGTATAATTTCTCACCTAAGCAAAAAGAAAGCATATTTGTTGGCTATGAACTTGATTATAATCTCATGTTCGGCGCCTGGCAATCTGATATAACATATCCTGATAATTCAGTATCAAACATTTACACTAAATTCAAACCCGCAAGCAGGCTTGGAATGAGCGCAACTGCGGGGATGATGTTCCGTTTAACCAAAAAAACCGATATGGTTTTAGCTATCAAGGGTGTATGGGTTAATGTATTCCCAAAACAGAATTATTTTTCAAATGAGGTATATAGTTCATATTTAAATGACTCAGGTAACAGCAATGGTATTGAGTTTGAAAGCAAAAAAGATATTATATACCTGCAAATTACAGCAGGTATATTATTGCCATTAAAGTATTGAGAGATACATAAAGATTTATTGCATTAAAAATTTTGGGGAATGTATGTTTTGGGGGAATGTACAAAAATGAAAGTCCGTCCTGAGTTCTTGGGACGGACTTTTTTATTTGATAAACTATCAATAATTTTGCAGTATTAACATTTCAAACTGTAAACATTAAATAAAAAATGACATACACAACATTAAATGAATTTCTGGGTGACTGGGCATTCGAAAGCGATGCAACTTTAAAAGTATTGGGTAATTTAACTGATGCTTCACTTGAACAGAAAGTAAACGATTCAGGCAGGTCTCTTGGTTTCCTAGGGTGGCATTTAACTGAAACAGTAAGTGAAATGATGGGAAAAACAGGGTTGAAAATCTTCTCCCCGGATTTTACAACCGGACACTGGAATGAAAAAAGCGCAGCTGACTTGAAGGAATGCTACAAGAATGCTTCTGAATCACTTGTGGAAAAAATAAAAGTTAACTGGCAGGATACAACCTTAGAAGAAATTGATGATATGTATGGGGAAAAATGGAAAAGAGGAACAACTTTGAATGTCTTGATATTACACCAGGCGCACCATCGCGGGCAGATGACCGTTCTGATGAGGCAGGCTGGATTAAAAGTCCCGGGCTTCTACGGACCAAGCTATGAAGAATGGCAGGCTATGGGAATGGAGCCATTGAAATAAATCATGCATATATCAAATAGTAAATATCAAATAACAAAAATATTTTTGGTCTTATTTTTATTCACTTCCGGTATTTTTTCGCAGATTAACGATAGCTGGATTGGGATATGGAAAGGGGAGCTTGTAATTTTAAATGAAGCAGGAACTGATAAAATGAGCTCAATTCATATGGAATTGCATATAACTAAAACTGATTCAGCAAATATATATAACTGGAGGATTGTGTATAAAGATTCAACTAAAGATGACAGGAAGTATTTGTTAAGAACAATTGATAAAAAAAATGGGAAATATGTAGTTGATGAAAAAGACGGGATATTGCTTGAAGCTAATTTGTTTGAAAATACACTGGTAAGCAGGTTTGAAGTGGAGAATAGTCTTTTGGATATATCATATAAATTAGATGCTGACAAAATTGTTTTTGAAGTTATCTCAAGTTTGGTAAAACCAACCTCATCAACTTTAAGTCAATTGGAACAGGTTCAGGTAAATTCTTATACAGTAACAAGCATTCAAAGAGCTTATTTATTCCGCAGCCCTTAATTTATTTGTTCGGAAGAAATATTTCTGCCATCATACATCTGGCAGAGCCGCCCCCAACACTTTCTATTGTGTTGATATTTACTTCAATTATTCTGCCGTATTTTTCGAGAGTTTGTATTTGGCTGTCTTCAAAGTTCCAGCGGGCGTTTACTGACATAATAATTAATGATTCACCATTAATATTCTTTACATTCAGTATATTACCGCAAAAACTATTTAACTGTTGGTAAGTTATTTCAATTACTTCAAGTTTAAGTTCTTCAAGCTTTTTTAAGACATTATTCCTATCGGCTTTATCAATGCACTCAGTACAAATTACAACGAAACCCTCGCCAATACTCATTATTACATTTGTATGATAAATTGGATTCCCTGTATTATCGTTTGCACGGAAGAACATCCTGTTGTTAAGAGGTATATTCATTTCATCGCAATATATATCAAATAGAATTTTGTTTGTACGGTCAGATTCAATTGCGAAAACAGCATTGTTTTTCCTATCCAAAACAAGGCTTCCGGTTCCTTCGAGTATCAATCCCTGTTGTTCATATTCGCTGTAATCTACAAATCTATTAATTCTAAACCCGGCAGAATCCATTATTTCCACAAGCATATCTTTATCACGCTCAAGCCTACGATTTTCGCTCAGCATTGGGAAAAGCATTACGGTACCATCTTCATAAGTAGCGAACCAGTTATTGGGAAACACGGCATCAGGTACATCAAATTCAGTATCATTACCAAGAATGTAAACATCAACACCGGCTTCTATCAGTTTTTTTGTCATATCGTTAAACTCTTTAAGGGCTTTTAAGCGAAGTGTCTGATTGTCAAACTCAGGTTTATTCTGAAATGTATTAGAGCTTGCTGTTTCATTATTATACGTAAATGAATCAGGTGATACCATCAATATACTGCTTGTAGTTTGGGCTGACAT
>JANPBV010000303.1:0-4184 GCA_031430615.1 Ignavibacteria bacterium
TAGTTCAGCTTAAGCTGACCTGTGGTATTTTCGAGATATTTAGCTTCGTAATCTGAAATATTACCCGCTGTTTTTTCTTTCATCATATCCAGAATATCAATTGAAAACTGCGCCTGGTTCATATCTTTTTCGGTCTTATCTGTCATGGGATTTTTAATCTTACCCATTGCCATCATTGCAGACATTTCAAATGAGCCGACAAGGTACATGAATAATTGAGTATTTTTTTCTTTACTATCCATACTTTAAATCCTTTTAATTATAATGTTTAGGTTTGTTTATTAAATATAGCTTAGAGTACTTAGTCATAACATGAATTGATGATAATGAACTTAAAACTAGACCCATGTAGCCGTCTAATATTCCTAATTTCAAAAAATACATTTTAAAGAATGTAAATGCAGGTCTAAAAATAATATCAAAAAATCCTGATTTACTTCCTTTCTTTGAAAGCTCTTCCGCAGAAAGCGAAGTATAATTATTTAATTTATCCAGGTAATGTTCAAAATTCCGGTCAGTGTAATGAAGTATATCATTTCTAAGCTTTCCGGTACCGCCGGAATAGACTGCTTTTTCATGAACAAGAGCATCATTAAATCTAATATTTGTTGACTTCTTAAATAGCCTGAGAGTGTAGTCAGGATACCAGCCGCAATGTTTAATGAATTTATTAATGAAAAAACTCTTCCTGTTTATATAATAAGCATCAAAGTCATCTTTATGAGAATTTATCAAACTGATAATTTCATTTTTCAGCTCAGATGAAATCCTCTCATCAGCATCTAACCATATAATCCAGTCTGCCGTAGCTCTTTCAATTCCGATATTGCGTTTTTCCCCATATGGCTTATTGCCTGAAATTGTAATATTGTTTGTATACCCAAGAGCAATTTCGCAGGTATTATCGCTCGAGCCGGAATCTACAACAATTATCTCATCACACCAATTCAGAGATTCAAGGCACTCCTTAATATTTGCGGCTTCATTATATGTGATAACAACAGCGTTTATCCTAACCATTATCACCCCTTAACATAAACTTACCCGCTAAGAATGCCAGCGCTAAATTGAACCAGAAAACTGCGGCAAATTCAGCATCGCCAAAATTCCATTCAGTTAATCCGCTTACCTGAAGGGCGACAATGGATATTACAGAAATTAAAGCAAGTATATTCAGGAATTCATATTTTTTTGTAACAATCCATAATTTTATTTGCCTGAAGAAAATATATATCATCAATGCCAGCCACGCAATAAATCCGGCAACGCCAAAATTAACCAGTATCTGAAAAATATTACTGTGCATGTGAGAGCCTTCGCCGTGGTACTCGGGAGTTTTATACATCCTGTAAACCATATTTATATCAACATCACCCACGCCAAATGTTAAATTATCCTTAATTATCCTAACGCCGGTATCCCACATTACGAATCTTGAGTGGTTGCTTGGATGGTTCATGTCAACTATACTTATAGCTCTTTCCTTAACAGGCAGGGGAGCGAATAATAAAAACAAAATAACAATAATGACCAAACCTGCAAGAAAATATTTATTTTTCAATAATCCTAAAACAATTAATGCAGTAAATAGCGCAAGTACAGCATTTCTCGCGTTGGTTAAATAGAATGTAATTAATAATGGCAAACTTAAGAGCGCAAGATATATCTTATTCATTAAATAATTTTTCTTTACCATGAAGAATGGAGTGATAATAAGCAGTATCATCATTTTTATTTCACCATTTGTAACAGGGTAACCGTAATACTCAAGCCTGTATTCAGAAAGTTGTTTTGTTGGATTTGGTATGTATTCTATAGCGAACCTTATAATTTCAACTGTAGAAATTAACGCAGTAAATACTATAAAAATTATGAGTAACTTTTTAAGATCTTTTGTATCTTTAATAAATAATACTGATGCGAAGAAAATTATGTATAACGATATTTTCCTGTATATGTGGTCAAATGAATCAGCCGGGTTGCCGCAAACAGCGGAAGATATAATTTGAATCAAAATAAATACTCCAAATAAATATAAAAGGTTTTTATCAATTGAAAAATTTTCTTCTGATACAACAAGCTTAAATATGGTTAAAATTATCAGCCCGCCAATTCCGATTGATGATGTTGCAATGGAAAATTGTGAGGTAAATACTGCCATACCCAGGAAAACATATATCAGGATATCGGTATACTTATTAATATTTTGTTTAATTGTTGTAATAGGAGCTACCTAAATTTTCTTTTGCAATTTTAGAAGCTTTAATAGTGATAGAAAACTTACCATAGAATAACAAAAGCTGATAAAAAATCCACCTGAGCCATCCTTAAATCCTTTACGCGAAATATATACCCGCAGGAAAGTTGAAAAGGCATGAGTAAATACACCTAATTTTGATATTTGCTTATTATTTTCAAATTTTTCTCTGGCTTCGAGGGTGCTGTATAGATTTATCTTATCCATCATATGCGTCATATCTCGGAATGAATAATGTATCATTTCTCCTTTAAGGTCACTAACATTTCCTTTTATCTCAACTCCTTCGTGTATTATCCTTGGAGTGATATTTGCAAAGTGCTTATTGAATAACCTTATATGTCTATCAGGATAAACGCCTGAGTGCTTTAACCATTGCCCGAAATAATAATTCCTGCGGTTAATTCTGTAGCCATAAGTATTTTCAGCAGGATTTAAATGTTTTAATTCTTCCTGTAATTCAGGAGTAAGTCTTTCATCAGCATCAAGGAAAAGTATCCAGTCATTTGAACATTTTCCAAATGACAATATTCTTTTTTCTGAAAAAACATCAGAATCTGAAAGGAATATTTTATCAGTATATGCTGCCGCAATTTCTTTAGTATTATCTGTACTGTTTGAATCAATTATAACAATTTCATCAGCCCATTTTAAGGTCTCAAGACACTCCTTAATGTTCAGTTCTTCGTTCTTCGTAATTACAACTGCTGAAATTTTCAAGATTATGGCTTTGATTTATTTTTTGATTCTAATAAGCCTTGATTTTTTTGGTACTTGGAGCCTGTCCCGCACTTGATGCGGGATGTCAAGACAAAAAGTACATAACATTTTAAATATTGTATTATACAAAATGTAAAAAATAATTGGTATAGCAATTTAAAAAAATAATTTACCCAAACTGTAATTCATAAAGCTTTTTGTAAATACTCTTTTCATCTTTAAGCAGTTCTTCGTGAGTGCCGACGCTTGCAATTTTACCATTATCAATAACAACAATTCTATCAGCATCTTTAATGGTGGAAAGCCTGTGTGCAATAACAATTGATGTCCTGTTCATCATAAGTCTTTCAATTGCTTCCTGTATAAGATGTTCTGACTCCGTATCAAGTGATGATGTTGCTTCATCAAGTATCATAATTGGCGCGTTCTTTAACAATGCCCTGGCAATTGCTATACGCTGTTTTTGACCGCCTGAAAGCCGCAAGCCCCGCTCGCCAATTACTGTATCATACCCCGATTCAGTCTGCATGATAAAATCATGAGCATTGGCGTTCATAGCCGCATCAATAATTTTTTCAATCGGTACATTTTCTTCACCTGAGGCAATATTGCTTTTTATTGTATCGTTAAACAGGATTATTTCCTGGGTTACTATTCCGTATAAAGTTCTTAGTGAGCCTAATTTAATATCTTTAATATTTATACCATCAACCAAAATCTCACCTGATGTTGCGTCATAAAAGCGTGGGAGGAGGTCAACCATTGTTGATTTACCCGCGCCGCTTGAGCCAACTATCGCAATGTTTTCGTTCTTTGCAATTTTTAAATTGATGTTATCAAGTATCATTCTATCAAGTGTATTGTAAGTAAAACTAATGTTACGGAACTCAATACTGCTATCAAAAGATTTCTTTTCATGAGCATTTGGGTGGTCATAAATATCAGGTTTAGCGTCAATTATTTCAAATATCCTCATTGCTGATGCGTATGATTCCTGTATACGGTTTGATACCGAGCTGAAATCTTTAATTGGTGACATTAGCTGGAATATTATCAGCAAAAAACCAATGAATTCCTCAGGTGCTAATGAATTACCCGAAAATATTTCTTTACCTGCATACCATATAATAAATACACCAAGGGCGACACTTACAATTTCTGTTAGTGGACGGGTCATATCGCTGTAAACAGCGCTTTTCATTAATGA
>JANPBV010000304.1:0-2513 GCA_031430615.1 Ignavibacteria bacterium
AACTTAAAAATAATAAATAATAAAAAAGTTAGGAAAAAAATAAAATGTCAACTTTAATAATATTAGGATTCACAATGTTTGCAGTATTACCATTTGCAGCAGAAGGTATCAGGATCTACTTCAGCAAATAAGCAATTTTAAAAGGCTTTGCTGTTACCCCGCTTGAGGAATAAATTAATAAGCATTTCTAAAAGCACAACAGCTTCAGAACCCCGCTCATGTATATGACCGGGGTTTTCTGTTATTATTAAAGCGGAGTTATTACTTCACTATCCGCTAAAACCTTTAAAAACCCCTAAAATCAGCACAAATTGCAATTTCATATACCCCCCTTACGTTAGAAGAAATAGCGTTTATTTTATACAGTGAAATGTGGTAATATAGGTTATAAGTGTAATTACATATTTACTTAGGTTTCTGATTGTATTAGGCAGGGATGGTGGGCTATATTTGTATCACTAATCGGTAGGGAAAGACCATAGCAGAAGAGATTATTAAATAATAAATCTACTTCAGAAAGATAATTTTATATGAAATCTAACATGACCCAAAACCGTAAAGAAGCGAAGCAATTGATCATGATATTATCAATGCTTCTTTTTTTATGCACAGCCGGCAATATTAAAGCCGGTGATATTAACAACCCTGATAAAGCTATTCCAATTGAAATAGTAAACTTATCGCAGACTGAAATTTCTGAAGCTAATATACTATCAGTTTCAAAAAATACACTGCTTAGTTTCTCAATTCCGCAGAATGAATATGTAAGAGTTTCTATCTTTGATGTTAACGGAAGAGAAATATCTGTGCTGGTTAATGATAATAAAAGAGCAGGTGAGTTCTCCGCTGACCTGAGGAAAGCAAATTTACAAAACGGCACTTATTATTACAGGCTGGTTGTTGGTAATTTTAAAGAAGTAAGGAAACTGAATATCTTATAAAGCCTGTTAATTAAAAATAAATTAAAATTTTAACCCCTGTTCTACAGTAGAGCAGGGGTTTTTTGTTTATCCATTTCTTAGTTGAAAAGTTGTTTTTATATTAGAGATAATGCATCAAGAGAATAAACAAAATTTAGCAAAAGTTTGCATTAATTGCGGAAGCAGCATGGTCAATAGTTACTGCGCTGACTGCGGGCAGGAAGCCATTAATAGCAGGTATTCAGTTAGAAAGCTCTTCCTTGAATGGATAAATGCATTTTATAATTATAGCGGAGGGATTTATTATACAATTAAGCAATTAACTGTTGAACCCGGAACTGTAATAATTGACTATATTTCAGGCAAAACAAGACCATACTGGAATCCGTTCAATTTTTTTGTTATTACTTTTTCTGTTAATATCCTTATTGGAATAAAACTTGGTATAGTTAGCTCAGAAACTAAATACGAAACTTTCACAAATGATTACGCAGCATATATAGTCATTATTACCGTTCCCGTGGTCTCTTTTTTTTCGTTCCTTTTTTTCAAAAAATCCGGTTACAATTATGCTGAAAATCTTGTTCTAAACTTATTTATAACTGCTCAACAGAACATATACTATACAGCGCTGTTTTTACTGTATATTTTTTTTAGCAATAATAATGCAGGCTTTATTACATTAATAATCGGAATTTTATATGAATTCTGGGTATATAAATCATTTTTCAGGAATAGTTTTGCCGCTACGGCAGTAAAAGTATTATGTATTAATTTTATTAAGGTTTTGGTCTACATTTTTATTCTTGCTATCAGTTATTTTATTGCTAAATAGATATTTTATTCATATTTCTATTAATCCGGGGTTTTGCAAACGAATGCTTTTTCAGTTTCACCAACTACAAAAATAATGTAATACTAAAATTACTTTAGCTTAAACTCGACCGGGAAATATAATTTAATATCTGCCGGTTTGGAATCCACTTCACCAGGCTGCCAATCCGGCATTGATTCAAAAACACGAATCACTTCTTCATCGCATTGAGTACACAAGCTTTTGATAACTTTAATATCTTTAATTTTACCATTTTTTTGAATTACAAATGAAATAAGTAATGTCCCTTCACCATCAAACATATCAGGCCATTTGATATTTGAATAAACGTAATTTTTTAATCCACCTTCTATGTTAAATTGAGGTAACTTTTCAGCATAAATATATAATAAAGGTTTATCTGTTGATATAGTACTATCCTGAGCTTTTAGTTGATAACAAAATATCAACAATAATATTAAGATTATTTTCATATTTATCATTCTTTATTTATACAAATATAATATGTTGCTGGACAAACTGCTTTAGCAGTCGTAGCACCGACAATGGGGTGTAATTATTCGTGTAATTTGTGAAATTAGTGGCTGAAGCTTTAAGGTTTTTGTTTCACAATCCTCCAAAATCATCAAAAATTGTAATTCTTCAACTTACCTCTCAAAAAAACGCTAAAATCGACACTTTTTAAATGCATCTAACTCCTACACGTTAGAAAATTTAGGGTTACCGTAATACAGTGAAAGTATGAATAATTAGGTTTA
>JANPBV010000305.1:0-3207 GCA_031430615.1 Ignavibacteria bacterium
TGCAGCTAATGGATTATTTGGTGGTGTAGCAGAAAATTCATCACTGCCAATATCTGAGCAACCGCCCGTTACTGCAGTTGGTCTGGAAGTTCCATCATAATCTGAGCTGCTTCCGGCAATTGATATTCCTTTTCCGGAAACCAGCCATGCTTCGAAGTTACCTGAATTAATAGAAAGGTTTCCGGTTGCAACATTAGTAAACAGATTAGTTGGTGCAATAACACCTGTTGTAGTGCTCCATGCGTGTTTATCGCCAAGAGAGGAATCTCTCCATTGCTGAATTGTCAGATCTGTAGAACCCCATATTGCTATCTTAGATGAATTTACAGCAAGATAAACATTATAGTCTGCAGATGTACTGGTCCAGTTTGCATATCCTACTTCATTTCCCATTGCGTAATGACTGCCTGTACCGCCTGTTCTGGCATTAACGAATAAATTATTTCTCAATGAAGCATTTGTTGCCCAGGTCAAAAGCGGTCTATCATAAGCCCATGAACTTGAGCTTCCTGAGCTCTGTGTGCCGCCAATGTAAATTGAATTGTAATAGTATAAGCATTGAAATTCTGCTTCATCATGAATACCTTTTAATTCAACACCATTTGTTGAGGCATCAATTTCATTATAGTGATCTTTATTCCTATCTGAATTTACCTGAATCTGAGAATCTTTTAAATAGCTTTTGTAAATTTCAGTATTATCAGGGCTGTTATTGATAGTTGTATTTGTTTTATTTTCAGCAATTGGTTCATTATTTTGCCCATAATTATCTGAGGGTTCACCGTTAGTAATTGATATCTGGTTATTATATATATTCCAGCTGCCCCAGAAACCATTTATACCCCATATCTTTGATGACCCTGTTGAAGATGAATGATTTAAGTTGAATATCCTGTTTTTTTCAAATGTGCCTTTTGCAACACTGCTGTAAAAACCAAAACCCATAACGTAAGAATCTGAATTATCAGTTCCGTATAAACCGCTGATTGTATTTCCTGAAATAGTCTGAGTAACTGAATTGGAACCGGTAAACAACCCTATAAGTGATGTATTATCCGGGTATCTATTGGTACTGGAACTAGCTGAATATAAATTGCTGATTGTATTATTTGTGATCGATATTGATGCACTTGTACTTCTTGATTGATATATCCCTCGAATTCTTGAAGTTGTTGCATTATTGGTAACCCTTAAATTCGAAACTGTATTCCCGCTTATAGTAGCCAGAATTGAATTTACCTGACTGTGTATACCGGTTAATTGAAATGAAAATGTTGATGATGTTTGCTGCAGACTGTTAGAAGTTGATGAACTGCCAATAGTATTATTGCTTATAGTAATATTTGATGATGGGGTTCCTGAAAAATACATACATTCAAGACGAACTGTTTTATTGTTATTGCCCGCTATACTGATAGAACCAATTGTATTGTTGCTGATACTGCCTGTTCCTCTGTGGTCTATACCTCTGTTAATAATATTATCGGTTGTTCCGTTATATGTAATTGTAATATTGCCGGTTGAAGATGTATTACCTATAGTATTTCCGGTTGTTGTTCCTATATTAACCAGACCTGACTCAATAATTATACCTGCAAAGTATCCAACGCCCTGTGCTGATGGGGTGGATGTAAAGCTGATATTAGCAATTGTATTACCGTTAACATTTGATGCCGTTGTTGTTCCTGCTGTCTGGAAACGTATGAAGTAACATGCGTTTGATGATGCTCCGCTTATTGTCCACGCTGAGCCACCGCAGTTTGCAGAACTGCCACCAAGGTAATTATTGCTAATAGTAATATTGTTTGCTAATGAAGTATTTACATTTATTATGTTCCAAACTGTTGCTAATGCAGGTGATTTAGTTGTTGTTTGATAAATGCTGTTACCTGAAATTGTAAAATCTGTACTTCCGTTTAATAATAGTATAGCCGAGCATGTTTGTCCATCTCTGTAAACATCGGCTATTTCGTTGTTTGAAATTGTGATATTATCGTTATACTTGCCGGCTGTTGTGCTGCCATTAGAAACTATCGCATTTTGCAGTGTTCCGCCTGATGCATCTTTAATAGTACAGTTAGAAACTGTGTTATTATCGTTACCTGTCGTTCCGGTTGTTGAAGCGAAATCTATAATACCGCTTGTAGATGATACTCTCATGCCGTCAACTACGCAATATGTAATTGTATTTAATGTTGCGTCATTTTGGAACCTGAATGTCTGGCCGCCTGTATTTGAATTTACAAATCTCAGGTATCTGCCTGAACCGCTGAACCTTCCATCAAAGGTAACTCTATCAGCTCCATTTAGATCAATTAATGGCGCAGCTACGTTTCCAGATAAGGTTCTTACAACGGCACTTTGCGGCTGGATTAATATAGTATTACTTCCAGTCCATTGACTTAATGCAACGCTGCCTGATTCAGTAATATCCGATGTTATGTTGACAGTTACATTTCCGCTTAATCCATTGGTATTAACCGCATTGAAGAAGCCTGTAGCTCCTGAGCCGGTTAATGAAGTATAAGTTTGGCCTGAACCAACACTATACGTTCCGCTAAGCGGTACTGAATAAGAAATATTTGTAAAAATCATCATGATGATGACAATAAGTGTTAACTTAATATAGTTAAACATAAATCCTCCTGTTTTTATTAATATATCCCCGTGACACATAATAATGTTTTTAGTTATTTAGATGTCCAAATTTAGCTAACTATATTCGGTTACGTAATACCGTAAATAGGTTAGTTATGAGAGAAGTATCAAATTACTTTATATACGTGATAATAAAAACCTGTTTATTAGAAATTTTGTAAGAAAATAGTAAATACTATTCATTTGCTTAGTACACGGCAAAAAATGTTAATGCTTAATTTATTTAAGTAACTCACCTTACGCAAAACCACACACTCCTTTCCAAACTCCAGTTTGGAAAGTTTACTTTTCGCGAAAAACAGAGCTTTGCTGAAAAGTAGCTGTTAAACTGGAGTTTAGCAGCGAGGGAGCAAACCTATTTATTAGAAATTTTGTAAGAAAATAGTAATTTCTATTCATTTGCTTAGCACACGACATTTTTTTGCATTTGGTTTAGATTTAATGGGTATCCATCACTTTGGGACAAGAATCCCGTAGGGATTCCATATTTATAGATAAATTAATCGAATATTAACCGATGCCATAGGCATCGTACATAAATATATTCCT
>JANPBV010000306.1:0-41713 GCA_031430615.1 Ignavibacteria bacterium
AGATCAAAAGGAATCGAAGGAGAAGCAACTTTGGGGATTTATTCATTAAAATCCGGAATGCAGATCAGGAAAGTGCTTATTAAAATACTGCCCAGGGATGTGGCTTTGAATTAGATCAAGCTTGTTCTGGCACAGGCTTACCCTTAGCGAAATAAAATTTATAGAAAATAAGCTCCAGCATTGTTAATAGCCCAAGCGAAAATGCGGCTTTAGTCAATATTCTTGTTAATCCTTCTTCGGGTATGAAAAATCCTATTACAAATGCAGAGAAGGTCCACCCTACAGTGAAAATAATAATCACAAATATTGTGCTTAAATAAGCGCTTATAGCGCTTACCTCTACATAATTTTTAGCAAATATATAAGCAAAAAATACTGCATGCGCGTAAAATACAATTACTTCTATCATAATTAAAATGCCGCCTTAGAGAAGAACATCTCTTTGATTGTTTTAATGATTATTTTAAGATCAAATATAATTGACCAATGCTCAATATAATATATATCATATTCTATTCTTTTTTCAAGCGATGAATCGCTTCCTCTTAAACCATTAACCTGCGCCCAGCCTGTTATGCCGCATTTTACTCTGTGTCTTTCAAGGTATTTTGGTATCTTTCCTTTGAACAGATTAATGAAAAATTCCCTTTCAGGTCTTGGACCTACAATACTCATATCACCTTTTAATACATTGATAAACTGAGGAAGTTCATCAAGTGAATATTTTCTCAGAAATTTACCCACAGAAGTATACCTTAAATCTCCTTTAGTAACGTAAACAGCGCCAGTGTTCTTTTCAGCATCTGCAACCATTGAGCGGAATTTAACCATTTCAAATTTTTTACCAGTTATGCTGAGCCGTTCCTGTTTATAAAAAATCGGACCTTTCGAGGTGAATTTTACCAGCAATGAAAGAATAACAAATAATGGCGAGGATATAATCATAATGAATGATGCAAATGCTACATCAAAGCCTCTTTTTAAGATCCTGTTCCAAATATTCATTGGAATACTTTTGATCTTAAGGAAAGGTACACCGTCAATTTCCTGAACCCTCACAGAGGATGTAATTACTTCCAGAAAGTCCGGCGCCATCAGGAATTCTACATTTTCTCCCTCACATGCTTTCATGAGTTCTAATAACCTATCATGCTGAGATGATGGAATTGTAACCAGTACTGTTTCAATATTCATTTTCTGAACCAGCTGAACAATATCAGAATAAGATCCAACCTTTAATTTTTCAGGTAATAATCCCTCTGTAGAGCTATTATTATCTTCAATATATCCAATTATATTAAAGCCCGCATACTTATGTTCAGAAAATTTTTTTAAGATATCAAATGCTGTTTGAGTATTTCCGACAATTAAAGTGTCGTTTAAACCTTTACCTTTATTGTATAGAGTTTTTTCATACTTTAATACTATGTATCTGCCTATTGTGATCAGGAAAACTGAAATAATCCAGACCAGTATAAATACTACACGGGAGTACGGAAATATCCTGTAAAAAAATACGAAACCGAAAGAGAAGATAATACCAAAAGTAACCAGGCGGCCAATTAGAAAAAATTCATCAAAAATAAAAACTATTCTTTTTGGGCGAAACAGCTTTCTTGATTGAAATATCAGAAGCCAAACTGGTAAAACAAACATTGAAAGAATGAGATAACCTTTTAACGGCGGAATTTCTCCCATAAAAGGGAAAAGTTTTACAAAAGGAGAAAAATGAAATCTTATAAAATATGAAATAATGAAAGATCCAATAATGGCAATAGAGTCTGAAAAAATGTTCAGTATAGGGATTATGAACTCAGTTCTTTGGGATTTTTTACTAAATTTCTGTTCTATGTAATTCATTAGAGTTTCAAATATATATATTACAAATTCAAATTTATATGATTGAAATTTTCAAGGATTTTACAATAATTGTTTTTTTAACATTGTAGTATTATAGCAGTTTACAAAGATAATTACTATATTGCATTAAATATAATGAATTTATTGTTATTTTCAGCAATAAAATGCATGTTTTTTTGAAACTTTTTTATTGTTAAATTGTATAATTATTATTCAGTTCTTTATTAATCAACTAGAAAGGGTCAAAATGACTAGATTTAAATTGTTTTTGGGGTTTTTTGCATTAGTTTTTGTATTAGGTTTAACAACCAACATTAAAGCTCAAAATGGTCCGGCAATGTATTTCTGCGAAAAATACGGATCATCAGGCGAGCAGTCAATTAGTGACAGGTTTTATGCCGGTCCTATTACTGTTATGGTAAAATGCGACTATGCTTTAGGTTTAAAAGATTGTTCAATTCAGTTTGATAAATACAACGGTTACACTTTTGATTATTACAAAAAAGTTGAATTTGATGTTTCTTCTGACATGAAATACATCTATTTTGAATCAAGTGATTTAAGAGTGGATTCACCAGGTATCTACAGATGTTTCCTTCTTGATAACAAGAAAAACACTGTAGCTAGCGGTTTGGTTGAATTCATAAGATAAGCATACTACGCAAGTAATATAAAGGGAGGTTAATTTTAACCTCCCTTTTTTTATCCCCTAATTTAACGCACTGGCAGAATTACGAAGATAGTTACATCCCATAATGCATGTGATATCAAACCGGGCCAAACTGAGCGGTATTTTTTGAAAATCCAACCCCAGAATAGTCCACAAATCAATGCCGCCATAAAAAGCATAAAATTCATTGCAACAATGTGAACAGCGCCATATATCAAAGAAGCTATTACCCAGCCTTTGTTATCCCCAAATTTTTCGGCAAGTGTATCCTGCGCATAACCACGCCAGAATATTTCTTCAGCAGGTCCGATAATAAATAGAAGCAATAAGCCTATAATCCGTGGATCAAGTAATGATTTATTGTTGTAAACCCCAACTACCTGTCTATCAGCAAAGGGGAGGATTATCCTGGAAATTATATCACCTGAATAGAAAACAAGATACAAAAAAGCCGCAGATAAGATACCTATAAGAATAAATTTAGGCTCAAAAACATAAAGCCTGTAGTTAATTGCTTCACCGTTTTTGTGATTAAAATACAGCCCCAAGGCTGCAAGAAGTGAAGCTGCTATTGTCATTTCAAGCCAGAAGTTGTATGTCTTAAGAACAAACATTTCCAGCCAGAAAATACAAGCAATAACAATAAGAACAATTAGCGGTTTAATTCTGTTTGACATTGCTTTATTTATTTAATTTAGGATAAAATAATTATGCTATTTTTATCAATTCCATTGATTCTTTGTAATTAATAAGGAAATGGTCCCGGATATTTACATTTTCAATTTTTCTCAGTTCCGGGTCTGCCGCAATTAAACCAAACGCTGATTCTCTTGCTCTTTCAATTAAACCCATATCTTTACTAAGATCAGCCGCAGAAAATTTAAGCTCACCTGACTGCCTTGTGCCGAAAAACTCACCCGGACCGCGAAGATTCATATCGGTTTCGGAAATCAGGAAGCCGTCATTAGTTTCCGTCATTACCTTTAGCCTTTGGGATGATATCTCACCCGGTTTGTCAGAAATTAAAATACAAAATGACTTCTCGGCGCCCCTTCCTACCCTTCCGCGTAATTGGTGAAGCTGAGAAAGCCCAAAACGCTGTGCTTCTTCTACCAGCATAATTGTTGCATTTGGAATATCTATCCCAACTTCAATAACAGTGGTAGAAACAAGGATATCTATCTTCTTTTCTTTGAACGCTTCAATTGTTTCATCAATTTCATTCCACGGCAACCTTCCATGCACAAGCCCAAGCTTTAGTTCAGGGAAAACCTGCTTCCTGAGTAATTCGTAATGTTCTACAGCAGATTTGAGGTCAAGTTTTTCGGATTCCTGAATAATAGGGTAAACTATATATGCCTGTCTGCCTTTTTTAATTTCATCCTTAATAAATCGATATACATTTATTCTGTCTGCTTCTGTTCTTAATGCTGTTTTTACCGGTTTGCGGTTCTTCGGCAGTTCATCTATTACAGATACATCAAGATCGCCATATACGGTAAGCGAAAGTGTTCTTGGAATAGGTGTAGCGGTCATAACCAGTACATCAGGGTTATTACCTTTAGCTTTAAGCTTTGCTCTTTGCATTACGCCAAATTTATGCTGTTCATCTATTACGGTAAAACCCAGATTTTTAAATTCAACAGCACCCTGTATTAATGCATGAGTACCAACAACTACCTGCGCCTTACCGGTAATAATTTCATCAAGAATTGATTCCCTTAATTTCTTTTTTTGTCCGCCTACAAGTAAAACTGCATTAATGCCCAGCTTATCAAAGTAATATTTCAGGGTTTTAAAATGCTGCTCTGCAAGTATTTCAGTTGGACACATAAATGCTGCCTGGTAATCATTTTCAATTGCAACCAAAAAGCAAAATACTGCTACAATAGTTTTACCGCTGCCTACATCACCCTGTAACAGCCTGTTCATCGGTTTAGCTGAACGCATATCACCAATTATTTCCTTAATTACTTTTTTCTGAGCATTTGTAAGCTCAAATCCCAGATGCTCCTTAAACAATTTTTCAAACCTATTGCCAATCTTTTCAAACTTGATACCCTTACCGCCTGCGGCAATTGATTGTTTTTTTAGAGCCATCACTAATTGAAGATAAAATAATTCTTCAAAAGCAAGAGTTTGCCTGGATGTTTCAATATCTTCAATTGATTTTGGGTAGTGGGTCCTGAGTAACGCGGATTTATGGTCAAGCAGAATATTGGTTTCTCTCACTTCTTTGCTCAATACCTCAGTAATGCCATCAGAACAATTTTTAATAGCATTAAAAATTATCTTCGTTAAGCTAAGTGGTTTTATCCAGGTTTTTTTCAGCTCTTCAGATAAAATGTAAACAGGTATAAGAGGATATTTTAATAATTCCTCATCACCATCATCAAGCTTTTTATGGTCTCTTATATCAAACTTAATATCTCTTTCATAAGTATTGTATGTAACCTTGCCCCAGAAAATATATTCATCACCAATTTTGAACTGTTTTTCCCTGTAAAAAGTGTTGCCCCACATGAGAGATTCTATGCTTGCTGTTCCATCAAAGATAACAATTTTAGTAGGGTGGTTGGGTTTATACGGAATATATTTATCAATAACCTTGCCACGTATCAATACATTTTTATCATGATGTTTTGCAAGGCTACGAATGGTTGAGTTAATAAGATAAATTCTGGGGTATACAGTAAGCAGGTCAGTTGAATATTTCAATCCAAGTTTTTCAAAGGCTTCGGCTCGTTTTGGTCCAACACCCTTGATATACGCTATTTCAGTTTTTTTAAATTGTGGCAAGTACGTAAAATTTATACAAATATAGTTATTTTAGCTAAAATATCAGAATATTGGAAAATTTAAAATTCATAAATATATATTTAAAACATCGTAATTTCATATTTCTATATCTATTTTTTTGTTATTTTTGTAATTATTTTAATAAATACATGAAGAAAAATAATTTTGCATTAATCGGTGCAGGTGGTTTTGTTGCTCCCAGACATTTAAGGGCTATTAGAGATAATAACCAGAACCTGCTGGCAATACTGGATCCAAATGATTCTGTTGGGGTTATTGATTCATACTTTCCGGATGCCTCATTTTTTACAGAATTTGAAAGATTTGACCGCCATTGTGAAAAGCTTCGCAGGGAAGGTGAAGATAAAAAGATACAATTTGTAAGTATTTGCTCTCCAAATTACCTTCATGATGCTCATATTCGTTTTGCTTTAAGAGCTGATGCAAATGCAATATGTGAGAAACCTTTGGTACTAAACCCATGGAATGCTGATGCGATCATTTCACTTGAAAAAGAAACAGGCAGGGAAGTATATACAATACTTCAACTAAGGCTTCATCCTCAAATAATAGAATTAAAGAAAAAAATTGAAGCTGCAAAGAGTAAAAAGAAATATGATATTGTATTATCATATATCACCCCGCGCGGCAAGTGGTATCATTATTCCTGGAAGGGTGATATCCTGAAATCAGGCGGTATAGCAACAAATATTGGAGTTCACTTTTTTGATATGTTATCCTGGATATTCGGCAAGCCTGTATCAAACACTTTGCATTACTATAAAGAAGATAAAGCCGCAGGATTTATTGAGCTTGAAAACGCTAATGTCCAATGGTTCCTTTCTATTGATAAAAGCGACCTGAAAGAAGGTGATAAAACTTTTCGCTCAATTACATTGAATGGTGAGGAAATTGAATTTTCTGAAGGGTTTACTGATCTGCATACCAAAAGCTACACTGAAATATTGAACGGAAATGGATTCAGGATAGGTGAAGCAATGCCATCAATTGAAGCAGTTTATGAAATAAGGAGCGCAGCGCCAATAGGATTAAAAGGTGATTATCACCCATTTCTTAAAAATATAAAATGAACTTATTTTTTTAAACTAAGTTCCAGTTCATTTACTTTTTCAAGCAGCCATTTATTGCCCAGGATTTTTGATCTCATTATATCTATTTTCAGTTCATCAATGGGTATATCAATTTCGTTGAGCTTCAGCCTGAAAAGTATTACGGTATACTTAATGAATTTTTCTCTAATAGTTTTTATTTCTTTGTTAAGAGAAGATTCATTTTTGATGAGATGTTTGAAGCTATCAACGTTATAAAAAAACTCTTCGCTTAGACCTAATTCATAATATATTTTTATGTACATGTGATTTGCTCTTAGCTTTTCTGCGACATTATTATATTTTTGAACAGACAAAAGCTTCAAAGCAGACTTAAAATCTTTGTTTTTGATAGAAAGCTCGGCGTATGCGTGGTTGATTATATTGTGCCGTTCCTTTTCAGGTATCTTATCTTTATGGTTTTTAATCAGGTCTTCAGCAAACCTGACCTCTCCTGCCCTTAGAGATGTAATAAACGCATACATAAACCATTCCGGGTTAAATACCCCATCCTGAACCATCAATCCATTATTCAGCATATGTGAAATAATTTCAAACTCTTCTTTGTATATGTTCTTCCCCGGTATCAGGCTCATATCATAACAATATCCCAGTAAGCCAACGTAGATAACAAAACCTTCAACGGGTTCAAAGATATGCGCATTTTTAGTAAGTGAATCTTTTAATTTAATGAAAGTTTTATGATCTCTGTTTGAAGTATAAAATTTTACCAGATGATACCATATTTCCACCGCTACAGAATTCATAAAATCAGATTGCTCAACGAAATTTAAAAGCTGGTCAAGGTTTTTTATGCTGAAATCCCTGTTAAACTGCATTGAGTTCTGAATAGTAACCATATATAACCTAAGGAGTGTAATAACAGAAAATGCCCATATACTTTCTATCTGTTTCTGCGCATTTATGATCTTGCCGCTTGGGTCAGCGCTTACCTGGAACATCCTTTTAGATTCCTCAAGAAAATTTACATTAAGGAAATATTTTGCATCACGAAGCGGCTGTTCTTCAAGAAAAGCTTCTGTTTTCTTAAGCTGTTTTCGGTAAAGTGAGCCGGCAGATTTGGCAAGATAGAAACCGAGCACGTTTTTTTCATAATCCATATGTTCCTTTCGGAATATAACATATGCCCCGAATTCTTCACTAAGTTTTAACAGGTTACTCGAGAGTCTGCGGATAACATCATCACGGTATTTAGTTTTAGGATAAAGCCTGCCGAATATTTCTTCCTTTGAAAAATTTTTCTGCGAAAAACCAGGGTAAAACTTCTTCAGCTCTGTGAAAAAACGCGTAACTTCGGCTCTGTTATTATGAAATGGTGAATTAATAAATTTTTCCAGTTCCCGTATTTCCTCCTTTGATAACGTTTTGAGAAACAATATCACATTGCTGCTGGAAAAAGAACTGCTTATAGTATCCTTTTCTTTTTTCACAGAATATTAATTTTAGTTTTTGAGGAACAATTTCTGAATTTACTATGGGCTTATTTTATAATCTTCTCAAGCTCAGCAACTTTATCAAGCAGCCATTTGTTTCCCGCCACTTTGGAATTCAGGATATCTTTTTTTATTTGAGCCAGAATTACATTTGTATCTCCGTTTTTTAATCTGAAAAGCGGTGCAACATACCTTATAAAGTTTTCATGAAGTTTCTTAACATAATCATTTACGGAATATTCATCTTTTATGATGTGTCTGAAGCTATCTATAATGTAATAAAATGATTCGCTATTATTCATATCATAATGGATTTTTGTATACATATGGTTAACCCGCAGCTTCTCCCAGACATTATTAAATTTTACCTTTGCAAGATAAACAAGCGCTTTTTTGAAATTATTTTTGGCGAATTCAAGCTCTGCATATGCGTAGTTTACAATGTTGCTCCGTTCCTTCTCAGCGAGCATCATTTTATAATCTGCTATAAATTTCTCCGCGTATTTAATTTCATTTGCTTTTAATGCCTTAAGAAAAACATTTGCAAACCACTCAGCGCTGATAGTGTTGCCTTCAGTAATCAATCCCAGCTCAAGCATTTTCACACCAACTTCAAATTCCAGTTCAGATATTTTTTGGTCAGGCGCCAGTCCTCTTTCAAAAAGATAATTATGCATTCCGGTATAAAAACCAAACAACTCTTCCTTGCTGAATATTTCCGGATTTTCATTCAGTAAATTCCTTAAGGAATAAAATGTTTCATCATTCCTGCCGTCTGTATTCAGTTTAAGTGAGAAATAGTATGCTTCGGCTGCAGCAGTTTTTTTAAATTCAGGGTTATTATAAATATCCAGCAGTGGTTTAAGCAGATCTACATTATGCTTCTTATTAAAATACATCATATCGTTTATTGCGGCATCGTATATTGCAAGTAATGCTATTACTGAATACTGCCATACCTGGTTGATCCTGTCCTGTGTATTATCAAATTTTTTACGTGTTGCATCATATTGTGAAAAATACGAAGCTTTCGTTGTATCAAGCTGTTTGAGCCTGTAATAATATTCTGCATTCCTTAAACTTTGTTTTTCAAGATACTCATCAGTTTTTACAGCTTGTTTCCTGAAAAAATTCTGTTCAAATTTATCGGAATAATAATCCAGGATACGTTTTTTCTGTTCGTATTCATCATCTCTGAACATTTTGTATGCTATGTAATCTTCTGCAAGCTTAAAAAGATTGCTCGAAAGCTTTCTTATCACGTCATCCTTATATTTTTTCCCGGGGTATAGGTTAGCAAAAATATTTTCTTTCGAAAAGTTTTTATTCCCGAATGATGGAAAGAATTGCTTTAACTCATCAAAAAATCTTGCAACTTCGCTTCTATTATTGAAAGGAGAATGCACAAATTTCGCAAATTCAATTTTCTCATCTTTTGAAAATGACATGAGAAGCTGAATAATATTGCTGTTATAGAAAGAATCTTTTTTAATAATTTGTGTTTTTTCCATAAATTTCTATTCAAAATTGAATACAATTTAACAAAGGAAATTAAGAATAAATGTATGTAAATACTATGAAATTCAATATTTAATAAACTTCATTAAATTTAGAACTGTGACAATAACTAATTCTCTTTATTGAGATGTCTTTTATCAAAATAATATAAAACTCATTTTTTTGATAAACCCGAAATAATAAATACCTGAGTTTCAAACATCACTTACATATATTTATGCATTTTGGTTATAAAAACTATTGATTTGGTATATTCAATATTCTCTTAAATCTTATAACATAAATCGTTAATTTTGGAACTAATTCATTTTTGAAATCATTTTTAAACAACTTAATTAATCAAATTTAATGCAGAACATTCAATTTAACAACTCTTCCATAAGAGAAATACCATTAAGGGATTTTTTCAAGAACCCTGAAAAAACATCATACCAGGTATCACCAAACGGGAAATATATTTCATACCTGGCGCCGTTTGAAGAAAGACTTAATATCTTTATTCAACCACTTGGATCAGATAATTCAAAAAGAATTACCGGTGTAACTGAACGGGATATTTCAAGCTATATATGGGGAAATGATAATACATTACTCTTTGCCAAGGATAATGCAGGCGATGAGAATTTTCATTTGTTTTCTGTTGATATAACCGGAAATAATTTAAAAGATCTTACTCCATTTGAGAATGTAAGGGTTAACATGATAGATGAACTTGAGGATTCAAAAACCGATATTTTGATAGAAATGAACAAAAGAAACCCTGAGCTCTTTGATGTTTACAGGCTTAATTTTGAATCAGGTGAAATGAATATTGCTGCGGAGAATCCAGGAAATGTATCCGCATGGGTTACTGATCATGACGGAAAAATAAGGATTGCGGCTACAACAGATGGCGTTAATACAGGAATTATGTACAGGGATAGCGAGGAAGAACCATTTAAAACAGTACTTGAAACAAATTTTAAAGAAAATTTAACACCACTGCTTTTTACTTTTGATAATAAATACATTTATGCATCATCCAATCTAGGCAGGGATAAAAGCGCAATAGTAAAATATGATATTAAAAATGCGGTTGAGCTTGAATTATTATATGAGCATCCCGAAATTGATGTAACAAGCCTGGGTCACTCAAGGAAAAGAAAGGTTTTAACATCTATCAGTTACACAACATGGAAACGTGAAAGGATTTTTCTGGATGATGAAATAAAAATGATATTTGGTAAGCTTGAAAAAGAACTGCATGGTTATGAGATCGTAATTACTGATATGGATGATGAAGAAAATATATATATAGTTAGAACGTATAGTGACCGCTCTTTGGGAGCAAATTATATTTATGATAAAAAGAGTGATACACTTACCAAAATTTCTGAAGTAAGCCCATGGATAAATGAAACAGAAATGGCTGAAATGAAGCCAATAAACTATAAAAGCAGGGATGGCTTAAAGATTAATGGATATCTTTCACTTCCTTTAGGTGGCAATCATAAAGACCTGTCTGTAGTTGTAAATCCTCATGGCGGACCCTGGGCAAGGGATGGCTGGGGATATAACCCGGAGATACAATTTTTAGTGAACCGTGGATATGCGGTTTTACAAATGAATTTCAGAGGTTCAATTGGCTACGGCAGGAAGTTTTGGGAATCATCTTTTAAAGAGTGGGGCAGAACAATGCAGGATGATATTACTGATGGGGTGAACTGGCTTATTGGTGAAGGAATTGCTGACCCAAAACGCATTGCAATCTATGGCGGAAGCTATGGCGGTTATGCTGTGCTTGCTGGATTGACATTCACTCCTGACCTGTATGCTGCCGGGGTTGATTACGTAGGTGTTTCTAACCTGTTCACATTTATGAAATCAATTCCGCCTTACTGGAAACCATACCTTGAAATGCTTTATGAAATGGTTGGTAATCCGGAAACTGATCATAAACTGCTTGAAGAAGCTTCACCTGTTTTTCATGTTGATAAAATTATAGCGCCGCTTTTTGTTGCCCAAGGGAAGATGGACCCAAGAGTGAATATTAATGAATCTGACCAAATGGTTGATGCATTGAAGAAAAGAGGGATTGAAGTGCCATATATGGTAAAAGATAATGAAGGACACGGCTTCCAGAACCAGGAAAACAGGTTTGATTTTTATGAAGCTATGGAAAAATTTCTTGCAAAACATTTACTGGGTGAATAATAATTAATATTTAATAATATCTTTTCATGCACCAGATATATATTACATCTTTAATTACTTCAATTGCAGCAGTACTTCTAATAGGCGGCTTTATCAAATGGCGCTCAAGAAAAGAAGATAGAAACCTGCTTATATTTTTATTTCTCATAGAGCTTCCCATGGCAATGATTGCTTTTTATCTTGTGAGGATGCCGATTGTAGATGGTTTTTTAAAGTTTGTACTTGGCTCACATGAAAATATTTATGGTTTCATTAAGAATTTTTATGCGCCGCTTACAGAAGAGCCAGCAAAACTTTTCCCTCTGGTTTTTCCTTTTTTCAGAAAAAGAATAAATAAAGATAACTTTGTAATGGCAGCCATGGCGCTTGGGCTTGGCTTTGGTATTGGTGAAATATGGCTTGTTGGTAATTTTATTGCCTTTAGCGGACAGTTTGCAGATATGCCGTGGTATTATTTTACCGGGTTTCTTAATGAAAGATTTATGGTATGCATAATACATGGCGCAATGACATCACTTGCTCTGCGGAAGCTCGGGAATAAATTCATATTGGGATTGCTTGCTGCGATGTTTATGCATTTTATGGGTAACTTCCCTATTTATCTTTCAAGAATAAACTTTGGCAATTTAAGTGTTGACGGGTGGCAGATAATTCTTCAGGTATGGGTACTTGGATTCTTTTTTGCCGCAATATTTATTCTGGTAAAGGGGTATCTTGGGACATTTAAAATAGCGCAGTTCTTTTATGGTAAGTCAACATGTCCGGAGTGCGGCAGCGTTTATCCGCCCCGTTTACTTGCTATGAATTGGTTTACCCAAAAATATGAAAAATGCCCGAACTGCAAAAAATGGCATTGGGTTAAGACATTCAAGAAGGATTAATTTATTCCGGTTTTCAGACTACAAAAGTCTTATCATTTATCATAAATTACCTTAATCATAAATACTCAGATAGTTTTATTTAGTTGTACAGACTTTTGTAGTCTAATCTTAAATTTTTTATTTCTTTTATTCCTGTTTCTGAAAGTACATTTTCTATATCTTTACGCATCAATATGAATAATTTCCTCATTTACAGGTCTTCAGCGGGTTCAGGTAAAACCTATACTTTAGTTAAGGAGTATCTTAAACTGGTACTTGATGACCAGAAGTCGTTTAAAAATGTGCTGGCGGTTACGTTTACCAATAAATCTGCAAGCGAAATGAAATCCCGAATCATTGATGCTCTGGAAAAACTTTCGAGGGGTGAAAATGATGATCTGAAACAGAAGCTTGTAAGTGAAGGAGTAAAGGGTAATATTGAAGTATCATCTGCAAATGTTCTGAAAAATATTCTGCATAAGTATTCTTACTTTTCGGTTTCTACAATTGATAGTTTTTTCCATAAGGTCATAAGATCATTTGCAAGAGAACTTAAGCTGCAGCTTGGTTATAATATTGAGCTTGACCAGCAGGCTGTTCTTGATAAGATAACCGATAAGCTTTTGGATGATGCCGGAGTTGATGCTGAACTTACCGGATTTCTTGAAGATTACATCTATTACAGCATTGAAGATGAAAAAGGCTGGAAGATTGACCTGAAAATAAAAGAGCTTGCCAAGGAAATTTTCTCGGAAAGGTATATGATAAGAGCAGGCAGCAGCAATGACCTGCTTGAAGGAAGAACGAAATTAAAAGAATTTATCGGAATACTTTTTGCGATTAAGAATGATTTCGAAGGCAGGATGAAACTGATTGCCGAGGATTCATCTAAACTGCTTGACCTCTACAGCCTGTTAATTGATGATTTTCCTTACAAAGATAAAGGTTTTATGAATTACCTCATAAATAAAATTGCTAATGGTGAGTTCGAGCCTGGCAAAAGAGCAAGGGAAGCTGTAGAGGATATTAAAAAATGGACAGGAAAGACCTCAAAACCCGGTGTTAAGGCTGCTGCAGAGAATGGTTTGTTTGACCTTCTGAATTCAGCAGTTGATAATTACGATAAGAACTTTACAAAATACAATACGGCAGTTCAATTAATAAAAACAATATACATTACCGGAATATTTAAAGACCTGGTAGATAAGCTGAAGAAATACAGGGATGATAATAATGTATTGCTGATATCTGATATTAATAATCTGCTCTTAAATGTAATCTCAGGAGATTCAAGTCCGTTTGTTTATGAAAAAATAGGCAGCTTTTATAAGAATTTTCTGATAGATGAATTCCAGGATACATCTACATTCCAATGGCGTAATTTCTTCCCGCTGATAGAAAACTCACTGAGTGAGAACAATGCATCATTAATAGTAGGCGATGTAAAGCAATCAATTTACCGCTGGCGCAATGGCAATATGAAACTGCTGCTTGAAGATGTTAAAAGTGATTTGGCAGGCTTTAATGAGGCAATAAAGGAAGAAAACCTGAACGTAAATTACAGAAGCAAAAAAAGAATAGTTGAATTTAACAACACATTCTTTAAGGCAGCTTCTGAAATTTGCGCAAACAATGCCCCTGAAGCGAATAGGGAAGTGATTACGAAAGCATATGCTGATACCATTCAGGAATCGGCTGATAAATCAGATAGCGGTTATATAAATGTTAGGTTTTACAGGAATGACCCCGATACAGATATTACATCCAGAGAGCTTGCAATTGCCGATATGATATCAGGAATTAAGGCTCAGCTTGAAAACGGTTACAGGCAAAAGGATATTATGGTTTTGGTAAGAGGAAATGCTGATGCAGCAGAAGCGGCTCACGCGCTGATTGATGCAAGTTTAAAAGTGGTATCAAGTGATTCGCTATTATTGACCAATTCACCCAAGGTTAGATTGCTGATTAACATTTTCAAATACATTGTTGATAAAAGCAATGTTATCGCTAGAGCTGAAATACTGTATAATTATCTTATTTACATTAAGAATAAGGATACCGGGCTTAATGAAATATTCACAGATCATTTTAAAAAAGAAAACGGCAGTAAATCATTATTTCATGAAAAACTGCCTGCTAAATTTTTTGATAATAATGGAAAAGATGAAATAAATAACACTTTATCAGGACTCGGTCTTTATGACCTTGCTGAAGAGCTAATAATGATATTCGGACTTGGTGATACAGCCGATACATATCTCATCAGGTTCCTTGATGTACTTAAGAAGTATTCAGGTGAAAATAACAGTGATGTTTATGGTTTTATTAATTGGTGGGATGAAAATAAATCAGATAATACTATTATTGTGCCGGCTGAAGAAGATGCCATAAGGGTTATGACCATACACAAAGCAAAGGGCTTACAGGCTCCAATAGTATTTATCCCCTTTGCGAATTGGGAATTTAACCTGAATGCAAACCGAAACCTTATATGGGTATCATCAAATAAACCGCCATTCAATGTATCGCCTGCTTACTTTGTAAAGGCAACAAGCTCACTCGAGGATTCATTTTTTGTTGACGATTACAATGAAGAACAAACGCTCACAAATCTGGATAACCTGAACTTGATGTATGTTGCCTTTACAAGAGCTGAAGAGAAACTGTTTATAGGCGTGCCATATAAAGGTAAAGATTCTTACAACGCAGGAAAAGTAATTTATCAGGTATTGGTAAATACACCTGAACTTACAGAAAAGTTTGATACTCAAAACTATATATATGAAAACGGTACATTAATTGAGCAGGTCAAAAAAGCAGATAAGGATAAAGAGTACAAAAGCTATAAGACCAATGGGATGGTTTCAGGGAATATTTTTGATAAGATAATCGTTAAGCCTGAATTTGAAAATTTCGTTCCCGAAAACAAAACTGATCTTAAACAGCTTAAAAACAGGGGAATAATTATCCATAAAGCATTATCACTTTTTAATAATTCATCAAACGAAGAAGTTGAAAAAGCTGTAAGTAAATTAGTTATACTTGGACTTATTTCAGAAGCGCAAAAAGCTGATCTAGCTGAAGAGCTAAAAGAAATACTATCGAATGAAAAAGTGAGAGGTTGGTTTGATTCAGAAAGCGTTATGAATGAAAGAGATATTATTCTGCCCGATGGAAGTGTATTCAGACCGGATAAGGTCATATTAAGCGGGAAAAAAGCTGTGATTATTGATTATAAATCAGGTATCAGTAAAGCAGAGCATCAAAAACAGATAAGAACATACGGTGAGATTCTTGCAAAGATGGGCTTTAAGGATGTTGAAATGAATTTGTTTTATATTAATGAATTGAAGATAGAAGAAGTTAAACAGAATTAATCAGAATTTTAATTAAAATTATTACTTGAAGCCATTCTTAGATAAATTAGCCGAAGAACTTTACACAAAGTACGGAAAAGATATTTCTGCTCTTCAAATAGTATTTCCTTCACGCAGGGCGGGATTATATTTTAAAAAATATCTTTCTGAGAAAATTTTTGAACCGGTATTTTCTCCGGTAATTTGTGGCATAAGTGAGTTTATCAGAGAAAATTCTGATAACTTAATAGCGGATGACTTAACACTAATATTTGAACTATATGAAGTATACAGGGAGTATGCCGAAGAGATTACTTTTGATAAATTCTACCCATGGGGCGAAATAATTCTGCGAGATTTCGATGAGATAGATAAAAATGTTGCCGAAGCTGATTACCTTTTCAGAATACTAAAAGAACATAAAAAAATTGAAGAAGATTTCGAATATAATGTTTCCGATCTTGATGAGTTTTACAGGTTCTGGAATAGCTTCTCCGGCAAAGATATTACTGGACTGCAGGATGAATTCATTAAGACATGGGAAGTACTTGGCAAAGTATATCATAAGTTCCGCGCCAGTCTGATAAGTAAAAATATCTGCAATGAAGGAATGGCGTACAGGAAACTCTACGAAGCGGTAAAAACAAAAACTTTTAGAACCGGTTACAATAAAATTATATTTGCCGGATTCAACCAGTTAAACAAATGCGAAGAAGGCATAATAAAAGGTTTACTGCAACAAGAGTTTGCTATGGCATACTGGGATGCAGATAAGTATTATATAGATGACAAATTGCAGGAGGCAGGAAAATTCCTGAGAGAGAATTTTATTAACCTGAAAATAAATGAGCCAAAGTGGATAGAAAATTCTTTATCAACATCAGAAATTAATATAAAAATTATTGGCGCTCCTCTTGAAGTATCACAGGCTAAAGTATTGGGCAATGAGCTTCAAAAACTGAAACAAAACGATTCAGAGAAAACAGCAATTATACTGCCTGATGACAGTCTGCTTATGCCCGTTCTTCGCTCAATCCCCGGAAATATTACTGCCATTAACATTACTATGGGTTATTCATTCAAAAACTCTCTATTATACAGTTTAATTGAGGCTTTGAAAGACTTAAACATTAACAGCAAAGGAAACAGCAAGTCAAAGGATTTTTACCATAAAGATATAATTGCCATTCTTCTTCATCCCTATATCCGTGAAACAGCGCCTGATATTATTAATGATGCTGTAAATTCAATCAATAAAAGAAATATCATTTATGCTTCTGCAAAATATTTAAAGAGTATTTTTGGGGAGTCTATAGAGATTGTTGACATTATTTTCAATTCAGTTGAAACGGCAAATGAATCATTTGATTACCTAAAAGAAATAATAGTTAAACTCTTTGATATAGTCACAAAAAGCAGCCATTCAAGTGTTTACGAAAATGAATTCATAAATAAGGTATTTACTGAGCTTAACAGGATAAAAGATATTCTTGATAATTTTCCCATCCCAATTGAAAGTGAAACATTCTGGAATATACTGATCGAAAGTACATCACGGATGAAGATACCATTTTCAGGCGAGCCGCTTGAAGGCATCCAAATAATGGGTATGCTGGAAACGAGGTCGCTGGATTTTGATAATGTTATAATCCTATCTGTGAACGAAGGAATACTCCCTCGTGAAACAGGAATAAGCTCATTTATTCCGTTTGCCTTAAAGAAAGCGTTTAAACTACCTGTAAGCGAGGATACTGAAGCTGATTATGCATATTACTTCTATAGGCTGCTGCAAAAAGCAAAAAATGTGACATTAATTTATAATACTGAAACAGGGATTATCTCAGCAGGTGAAAAGAGCCGCTTCATAATGCAGGTAGAAAGCGAGCTTGCTGCTGCAAATAAAAACATTCATATTGAAAGCCTTTTGCGGGCTGGTGATATTGAGCTTCCAAAAAGAAAAGAAATTACAATTGAAAAGACAAATGAAGTTTTGGATCTGTTAAAGAATCAGAAACAATACTCAGCAACAACATTAAGCTCATATATTAATTGCCCGCTTCAATTCTATTTTAAGAAAGCAGCAAAGCTTAAGGAAGAAGAAGAGGTTGAAGAATATTTTTCAGCGGCGGCATTTGGAAATATATTTCATCAGCTTATGGATATATTATACAGAGATGAAACCGGCAAAGAGGTTTCAGAGGGTAAACTAAGTAGTATCATTGTAAACCTTAACAGTAACTATTATGAATTGTGGAAGCAGGCATGTGAGGAAATGAAAGAATACACAGAGTTTGCCAAAATTAAACAGGGAAAGAACCTGTTGTATAAAAGTGTTATCAAAAAGCTGATAAATAAAGTATTGGAAAGTGATCTTGCCCAAACGCCGTTTAAGATACTAGCGCTTGAAACTGAAGCTGAGAGAAAAATAAATATTGAAATTGAAGGTGAGACAACAGAAGTTACTTTATACGGAAGGCTTGACAGAATAGAATTAAAAGACGGGATAACACGAATAATAGATTATAAAACAGGCACAGTTGATGCAGCTAAGCAATCCTCTAAAACGGGTGATGCTGAACATATCGAGAGAATATTTAGTGATATAAAATTAAAAGAAAATTTTCAGCAGCTTTTTTATGCTTCGTTGTATCTGAATTCAAATAAAACCTCTAAGCTTATTGTAGGTATCTACCCATTAAAGAAAATATCAGGAGGGGTTACCTGGTTTGAAAAAGAGCCGATAACTGTAGAAAAAAAGAATTTGTTTGAGGAGAATTTAACTATTCTGCTTAAGAAAATATTTGATTCAATAACACCGTTTACTCAAACTTCCGATATAAATCACTGTAAATACTGTCCCTATCAATCTATCTGTTACCGTGATTAAACTTAAGAATCGGGAATGTAACTATTTGTAAAACACCTAAAAACCCCTTAAACTATTGCTCAATATACTTGTCTTATAATCAGGAGGTAAATTTTATAAATTTTTTAATTAAGGATAAAAATGACTAAAAAAACAAAAATTTTAAGTTTTTTTGCGCTTTTGGCTGCGCTTATTATTACAGGTCAGAGCAGTTTGGCGCAGGAAAAATTCAAGAAAACGCCTGAAGAAAGAGCTAAGCATAAAACTGAAAAAATGACCAAGCATCTTTCATTATCTGATGAACAGTCAAAGCAGGTTTATGATATTCTGTATTCCCAGGTATCTCAGGTTGATGTATTAAGGAATAACAAAGATATTACTAAAGAATCAAGAAAAGATCAGGTAAAAGCGTTATTTCAGGATTCAGATAGTAAGCTTGGGAGTGTTTTCTCTAAGGAGCAAAGTGAAAAGTGGAGTAAGTTCAAAGAAAAGAAAAAAGAAAAACATATGCAGAAGAAAAAGATGAAAAAAGGGAATAAACAGAAGAAGAATAAGGAATTAAAATAATTTCTTTTGAGTTAACAAAAAAGCAGAGCCATATTCTATGACTCTGCTTTTTTATTGTTTATAAATTAAATCCTGAATTTCTTAAAAGAAGTCATACGTACAAACTCCAGCCAAACAACCAATTAATATTATGTTTTTAATTTTTTCTTTTTGGCAGCAGGGAAAAGGACATTGTTCAAAATAAGTCTGTAGCCGGGTGAGTTTTTGTATTGTGAAAGATCCGTTTTGGGGTCACCGACTGCATGCTGGTAATCTTCAGGGTCATGCCCGCCGTAGAGTGTAAACGTACCTCTTCCGTAATTACCGTGAACATACTTAACCCAATTGGTGCCGTCATTCTTGGCAAGTATAGTCATGTTTGGCTTTATGAATTCTTCCTTAAAGCCTGACTCCTGTCCCAAAAAGCCTTTTATTGCCGCAGTGTGGTCCTGTATCAGCATTGTTGGTACAGGGTCTATCTTAGCGGAGAAATCAAACAATGTAAAATAATCATTGTATTGTCCCATCATTAACTCAGAGTCGGTAATATCAATATCTGAATACTCGTACACATACGGATTTAACTGTATCTGGAAATTCTGAAACACCATGCATTCAGTATAATCAAGTTTTTCATTTGCAGCCTGGTCATACGGGTCGCCATCATACATGGCGTCGCATATATCAGTGTACTGCGAAGCAAGAGCTATATCAGGTGTCGTAGTGCCTGAGCACATTGTGAACATAAAACCGCCGTTAGAAACATACTCTTTCAGTTTTTTAACTACAGCAAGCTTTAACTGAGATACTTTTTGGTATCCCATCTTTTTTGCCATATCTTCGTTAGTCTGCTTCTGTGTTAAATACCATGCTGAGGAACCGAATGCTGCGAAGAACTTTCCGTACTGACCCGTAAAATCTTCATGGTGCAGGTGTATCCAATCGTAATCTTTTAATTTACCGTTAAGTACTTCCTCATCCCAAATTTTATCGTAGGGAATTTCGACGTAATCCAGAGCTAATTGAACTGCATCATCCCATGGCAGTGAATTAGGCGGAACGTAAACTGCAATTTTTGCGACTTTCTCAAGCCTTACAACATCCATATTGTTTTCTTCATTCTGCACTTCTGCATAGACCTGTGCTGCCTGAGTGCCGGAAAGCAGTTCAAAGCTTACACCTTTTGCAGTGCATTCAGCCGCAATTTCAGTCGTGTAATCGAACATAAATGAGCCGCCGCGATAGTTTAGGAGCCAATCAAGCTCTTTACCGCCAAGCAAATGCCTGTAAGCAATACCGTAAGCCCTTAAGTGATCGTTCTGTGAATTTACATCCATAGGGATAAGCAGTTTTTGCTGCGCAAAGACTGATGATGCTAAAACCAGCAGTATTATTGTTAAAAATTTCCTCAATTAAGGCAAATTATAGTTATTTGTATTAGTAAACAATGTAACAAAAAGTGATTTCTCAAACTATTTATACTATTAAATCCATATTAACCCTAATTTGTTTCAGTAAAAATCAGGACATAAAAAAACCGGGGATTCTGTATACCCCCGGTTAAATGAAAAGATAATATGAAGCTATTTTTTTGTTACTATTATATTACCTGCTGAAGTTGTGCATTTAAATGTTTCGCCGCCTTCATTGAATTTTGACCGTATATAAGAAGCTACGTGATTTTCCTTTTCAACTTTCGCAAAGTCACATGTAATTTTTCCAGCAAGTGTGCCAATATCAGCATCGGCATTAAAATCAGTTGGTAATGATGCGGTTATATTGCCTCCAAGTGTGCTCATATCAATTCCAAGATTTTTCCCTGAGTAATCCAGTCTTATGTTTCCGCCTGCTGTAGAGGCATCTATCCTGCCGTTTGAACCTTCAAGGTTAATATCTCCGCCTGCGGTAGAAGCGTCGACATTCCCGTTAAATTCACTGGCTGATATCTTACCGCCTGATGTTGATACTTTAATGTTGCCGGTTGATACAGCAATGTTTACATTACCGCCTGCAGTGTAAGCTTCAAGATTTCCGTTAGTATTTTCAATTGAAATATTCCCGCCGGAAGTATTTGTTTCGATCTTGCCTGTAATATCTTTGATAGATAGATTCCCGCCGGAGCTGTATAATTTCACATTATAGGATTGAGGAACAATTATTTCAACTCTTACGGTAAGATCCTTCATGTTCTTGGTATCTTTTTGTTTGCCGTCAACTTTAACTCCGGTTGAAGTTTGCTCAGCCGAAAAGACTATCTTTTCTTCGGCTTCATCGTTGCCATAGACCTTTACGCTTACCTCGTTATTAGACCATGAAGAAACCTGGATATTGCCGGCTACAAGGCTGGTGATTAACTCTTTGCCCGATTCAGTAGGAATACTTTTTTCAAATAGCAATTTTGCGTCATCTGCAGTTGTTACTTTTACCATAATTGAGGAAATTATTAAAGAAATTGTAAATAAAGTAGTGATTTTCATGTTTTAACCTTTAAATAAAAAATTTAACGTTCTTTCTGATATTATGATGATTTCGGGTTTAGAAAGGTTTAACCAGAATATGGCGAATACATATTAAAAAAGCCGTCCGGAATACCCGGGACGGCTTAATGGGGGTGAATATTAATATAACCAAATGATTATATACTTTAATTTAACAGTTACATATACTTTGTTGAAAATTTATTTATCCATAGCTGCCTGCCAAAGAGAATCGAACTGTGAAGCTGTTTTGCCCATATCTGATGGATCAGTCATTCTGAACTGCCATCCTTCATGTGCCGCATTCCAGTTTTCTTTTGTGATTCCTTCTTGTTTAGCTATTTTTAAACAGGATTCCTGATCATTGAACACATCGCTCATCTTGGCGCAAAGCTCGGCATACTTTTCTATGCTAATTCCCTTAATCGGTTCCATTAGTAAAATTTATCAGTTTAAAATTAAATTAAAAAAAACTACCAGTATTATAAAAAATATTACAACTATCCAAACCGCGATAAAAATTGCTGAAAATAATGCGTTGGATATCAGCAAATTTTTATACCAGTTACCCCAATTGCTTGGCCGGCTGCCTCCGGCTGAGCTTTCAGAGGCGTTTAACATTCTGCCTGGTTCATTTAAAAAGCTGTTCATCTTAATTTCTTAATGATATTAAAATTATTATATTATTTCAACTTCGCCTGTTGCTATAACATCGCCGTTCTTTTTTAAACAGCTTACTTTGTACTTGCCTTTTTCTTTGAATTCAACGTCATCAAAATGGATGTAATCCCAGCTTGACTGAACGGTGAACGGGAATGTATCAACTGCTTTACCTGTCGCAGCATCAGTAACGTTTATATCAACATCCTTTTCTCCGATAGGATTTTGAAGTTTAACCATTACAGTTATTTTACCGGTTTTAAATTTTTCGCCTTCGCCAATTTCTTTGGTTACGTATCTTTCGCAGAAATAAAGTTTATCACCTGAAAATTTATCCGTTATCTGCTGGATCTGTTTTATCTTACCGCAGCCTGAAAATGCAACCATGACCGCAAAAAGAACTAAAGCAATTTTTGTGAATCTCATTTTTTGAATTTCTCCTGTATTGTTTTGATTAAATATTATATAACCTGTACCTGTGAAGTATTTGCCGGGTTGTATTTTATGTTAATTTTATCACCAACTCTTGGTATAGCAATTTTTGATACAGCGGTTTCTGCGGTTGTTTCAAATGGTACGCCAAACTGAGGGGTAACCATTAATTTCAATTTTACTACCGGATTGAAATTAATAAGCGCGCCGGTATCTTCGATACCTAAAACTTCGGCTGATGCGCCCATACCTGTTTGTCCAAGATTGCTTGTATCTGTATAATTCTTTGCCATATTTAATGATGCATTTGTCTGGTCAACAAAATCCTTTCCCATGAAAGTTTTTGTTAAAAAGCCTGATACACCTGAGTTAATAGCTTTATCAGCATTTTCTAATGCTTTTTTTGGGTCATTTTCAATTTTTTTTCCGAATCCAAACATGGTTTTGATTCCTTTCTTGTTTTAATTGTTTTATTTGAATTTTTTCATTCATACAAAAATAACAGGGTTACTTAAGCTATACAAAGAAATGATTTTATCTTTGTTTATTCTTTGATGTGATTCATTGTTACTTCAGTATTGCATTACAATGTTAAATTACTGTTTTATATAGATTAAAGTGTGGAAAAATTTACTTTGAAGTTTTGTTTCTGCAAAAAATGAAAGAATTTATCGTTTGTTTCGAGATGAAAACCCGTGTTTTTGCTATTTTATTTCATTTTCTGCAATATTTGAGAAATTTTCAACGCTTTTGTTTTTAATTTAGCAAAGATTAAAATTATTTAACTAACAGCATTTTTTTCATTTCGATGTAGCCTTCGGTTTGCAGACTGTATGTATAAACACCCGAAGAAAGATTTGAAACATCATACAAAATTTTGTAAGTTCCTTCACTTAGATCACGGTTTATAATTTCATCTATCTCCTGTCCCATCATATCCATAAGTGTTATCCTTACCTGCTGCTTATCTGGGATACTAAAATATAATTCATTTTCAGTTCCTTCCTTACCCGGAAATACCTGCCCAAGATAAAACCAGCTTGGGGCTTGAGTAGATGTTTGAATTACCTTTGCTTTGGTATTGATTGAATGGTTAAAGTTTCCCGGGGAAATATTATTATAAAAATCATCATTCAGAACCGATTGCGAAAAAACCGGAAGTGAAAATAAACTAAACGTAAATAATGCAATCGTAAATAATATTTTAATTTTCATTGCTATACTCTAAGAACTTAAATTTTTATATTGCTACAAAGATAATTTACAGTTAAGAGCAATACAAAGAAACCATTTAATAGAAGTTTAGAAGAACCGGCATGAAATTAGAAACGAAAGTGGTTCTGGTATTACTAACTGATTTATATATAAACAAGATAGAGCGGGAATATGAATTACGAATGTTTTGATATCTCAGTTTTGGAATTGATTTTCGGATTGTTTTTAAAATCAGATGTAATTTCATGCATTTATTTATGAAAAATGGCTTAAACGGTTATAAAATTGTGTTTTAAATCCACCAAAAGTAGTTTATATTGTTTTAAAATTACCGCAAAAACATCGATGATAAGCGCTACTTTACTTGGAATGCTGAGCAAGTTTAATCATAAGGAATTTAAAGATTTCGGAGAATTTGTGAAATCTCCTTTTTTTAATAAGAACATTCATGTAAAGCAGCTTTATGATTATCTTAAAAAGTTTTATCCTGAATTCAGTGATAAAAAACTTGATAAAGAAGTTGTTTTTAAAAATCTATTTGTAGCGAAAAAATATAATGATGGATTTTTAAGAACGGTAATTTATAACCTGGGAAAACTTGCTGAGGATTACCTTGCATACATAAATTTCAGGAAAAATGATCTTAACAGGGGAATAAGCCTGCTAAAAGAGCTTAATGAAAGAAAACTTGAAAAAGTCTTTCTAAGGTATTATGCCGAGATTGAAGAAGATATCAATTCATTGAAATACCAGGACAACGATTATTTTTACAAAAAGTTTGAGCTTCAAAACCAGAAAGAAACATATATGGACTGGAGTAAATTCAAGCATAAAGATTTCAAAAATTATACCACAAATACAACTTCATATATAAATGATGAGTTAACAAGCTATTACTTATCTAAAGCCCTTAATCATTACCGTTTTATGCTTGATAAGAATATGTATGAACAGCTGGATTACAACTATGATTTTATTGAGCATATCATGGAATTCTTATTGAAAAAGGATAAGTATTTTAGAGAAAAGATTAAAATAAAACTTCATCTATACGAAGTGCTTCTTATTAAAGATAAAAAGCATGAGTATTTCAAAATACTAAAAGATATTTTCATAAACGAAATGAAGCAGCTATCCCGAAGCGACCTCTACAGTCTTCATAATATTCTGCAAAGCTACTGTGTCTACCAGAATTATAATGATAAGCCCGGATACCTTGCGGAAAGATTTGAGCTTTACCGTATTTGCATCAATGAAAAACTGTATTCGGCTACTGAGCACATTTATTTTGATGACCTTATGTTTGGTAATATTGTTAATACAGGAGCCGCAGTGCATGATTTTATATGGACTGAGAATTTTATTGAAGAGTTCAAAAATGCAATTTCTCCTGATAACGCAGATGTTGTTGTAAATTATTCTTATGCAAGGCTGGCATTTGCCAGGAAAGAAAATGAAAAGGCGCTGTGGTATTTGAACAGTATCAAAACCATAAGGCATATCCAATATAAACTCCCTGTGAGAGATCTTACCCTGATGTGCTATTACGAAATGAATATGCTCAGCCAGTCATCATACCAGATAGATTCATACAGGCATTTTTTAACGAACAATAAGGGCTCACTTTCAGATATAAGATTTGAAAGAATTATGAACTTCCTTAAGTTCTATACCAAGTTAGTTAAGAATAAAGAAAAAGGGAACATTAAGGAATGTATTAAGCTAAAAGAAGAACTTGGAAGTTCGAATAATGTGATTGAAAAAAGATGGCTTACTGAAAAAATAAAGGAGTTAGTATAAGTTGAATAAAAGCAGTCTTATAGAATCATTCAGAACATTTTCGCAAAAGGAAATGAAAGAATTTTCTGAATTTGTATCATCTCCGTTTTTTAACAAGAATGTTAATGTTGTTAAACTGTTTGACCTTATTAAAAAAAATTACCCTGAGTTTGATCAGAATAAAATAGAAAAAGAAAAGATTTTCGCAAAGCTATTTCCCGGGATCCCTTTTAAAGACAGCACTTTACGGCTTTTAATGTATTATTTGTACGAGCTTGTTGAAAAATTTCTCGCATATAACAGGTTTAGCAGCGATAAATTCTTTCATAAAGAGGTTCTGCTTGGTGAACTGTTTGACCGTAAGCTATTTAAGGATTATGAAAAGATAATTGAAGCGGCTAATGATGAACTTGATAACTTTATTGTAAGAGATGCGTATTATTTCAGGAACCGATATGAATTTGCTGAGCATAAATTAAGTTATCTTGCCGAAATCTATATGGGAAAGTATGAGAAGTATTTAACCAAAGAAAACATTCAGCTTTTTTCTGATAACATAACATATTTTTACCTTATTAGTGTGCTTAAGTATTACGCAATAACCCTTAATACAATGTATCTGTATAATGTTAAAGTAGATACAAGCGTATTTGATAACATTCTTAAAAACTTTAACATTAATCAGTTTACAAATGTGCCTATGATAACTATTTATTACAGGGTTATCCAGCTTTTTTTAAGACCTGATGACGAAGAAAATTATTACAGCCTTAAGGAACTGATAATAAAAAATGAAGATTTAATTGGTCAGTCAATTGGCGACCTTTATATAAATCTGGAAAATTATTGCGCAAGATGCTCAAGAAAGGGGAAACACAAATTCCTTCAGGAATCATTTGATATATATGAAATGGAGCTTAAGAAAAAGACATACTCGCAGTATGGCTCTATGCCTAACTCTTTCTTTTCAAGCTTTGTTGTCACTGCAGGCAAACTTAAAAAATTTGAATGGCTGAGAAAATTCATAATAGACTATAAGGATGAATTAAACGAGCAATCAAAAGAGGCATATTATTTTTACAGTATGTCATTTCTTGAAAATGAAGAAGGAAATTTCGTGAAAGCCCTTGAATACCTTGCCAAGAGCAAGCCTGAAGAAGTGTACCTTAAAATGGATCTTCGCATTCTTCAATGCAGGATATACTACAGCCTCGCTTGGAATATTCCGTTACAATCACTGCTTGATACATTTAAAAAGACAGTTCAGAATAATAAATATATAACTGATTTGAGAAAAGTTCAGTATTATAAATTCATAAAATACACAAACCAGTTAAATAATATCAGGTACAAAGATGATAAGGCTTCCGCAGATGTTCTTCTGGATGAATTGAAACATGATGAGTTTTTTGCATATAAGATATGGGTAGTAGATGAAGCAGAGAAACTTGCTTATACAGGAGGTCAAAACAATTAATCTTCACATTTATAAATATTATTACTTTGTTCTCAATTGAATACTGACTGTATTCCCGTAATTATCAGTATTACTATGATCAATAAAAATACAATCCCCAAAATAACAGCCGTCGTTATAAAAGTATTTTTCGCCTGTTTGATAAATCTATTATTATCCTTATCCGCTTTATCTGACTTATAGTATTCATTTAACTTTTCAAAGTATGAACTCATTTGTTATTCCTTTCTATTAAATAGCCCGAGAATATTTCGTATCCCGGGCTATCATTCAATTAACGTAAAGTATTACTATGAAAATAATGCCTTCTTACTTAGCCTGAATCATTTTTTTTGCATCTCTTGTGCAGCCCAGGTTGAAATATCTGACATTCTTTTGGCCTGCTCTGTGGTCATTTTAGCTGATACCTGCGATAGTTTTGTAGAAAAATCCGTAGACTTTTTCCCAAGCTCAGTGTACTTATCTGTAACGCTCATATCACCAGCTTTGAACTTCTTGGTAACTTCAACATATTCTTTCATTATCTTTTCATAATCAGTAATGAGTCCGTCTATTTCATTGCCGCTTTCCGTCTTGGTATCAGTTTTTGTATCGCTCTTTGTTTCTGTCTTTGAATCAGTCTTTGTGTCAGTTTTTGTATCTGAATCCTTCTTGCCGCAGCTGTTTAACGAGAATGAGATGATGAATAAAGCTAAAAAAAGAACCGCTGTTTTGAATGCGTTTTTCATTGTTCTGCCTCTTTTTGTTTGGTTTTTGGAATGTTTGTTTATCATGATATTTTAAACAGTGATGCGATGAGTTATTACCGTATCACTCTGAAAAATTTGATGTGAAGATTGTTTCATAATACTAAACGATCTTATAGTTTTCATTTTATATACAAAGATAGATTTATTCCAGACGGTAAAAAAAGAATATTTAAGGTCAATGTTTAAAAACGGAGTATCTTTATACATCAAAAATTTATGCATATTTCCGTTTTTTTTATTATTTTAACCACTTTATTCCATTCCATTTGTTTGAAGAATTTATATTTTGGAATTTATTTGAAGATTGTTTCAGAAAACTGCATGACTAAAAACGTTAGCATACTGTATATACTATATTTTTAAAGGACTTATGGCTAAAACACACCGCTTTGTTTAATTTTTTTTTGATGAACAACCGCTAAAGGTGTTTAATAACTTTGTTAAATCTCATTTATTTGATACTAACAATTACAAATATCAATATGTATTTTTTCATTTTTGTTGGAGTTATTAATAACCCGTGAGTTGGGGACTCACGGGTTATACTTCAATTAACGTACTGCATTATGGAGAACTATGCAGATTTGTTTACAGCTTATTTTTTTTGCATTTCCTCAGCTGCCCAGGTTGAAATATCTGACATTCTTTTCGCCTGCTCTGTGGTCATTTTAGCTGATACCTGTGAAAGCTTTGTCGAAAAATCCGTTGATTTTTTTCCAAGTTCAGTGTACTTATCTGTAACGCTCATATCACCTGCTTTAAACTTTTTAGTAACTTCAACATATTCTTTCATTATCTTTTCATATTCGGTAATGAGTCCGTCTATTTCATTGCCGCTATCTGATTTTGTATCAGTTTTTGTCTCAGTTTTCGTATCGGTCTTTGAATCTGTTTTTGTGTCTGAGTCCTTCTTGCCGCAGCTATTTAAAGTGAATGCCATGAAAAGTACTGCTAAGAATAATACTGATGTTCTAATTGTGGATTTCATTTTTTCTGCCTCTTTTTATTTTTTAGTTTTTTAAATGATGTTTTAAATCAGTGATGCGATAAGAACTTACCGCATCACTTTAATAAAATGTGATGCTATTTAACCAGCCTTAGAAACAAGGCAGCAAAATAACGAAGTTATTTTACTAGCATCATTTTCTTGACGTCGGTGAAACCTTCTGCTTCAATTTTATAGAAATATACACCTGAAGATAAAGTAGATGCGTTGAAATCTACTTTATATGAACCGGCATTGTAGTTTCCGTTAACCAGCTCTGAAATCTGTTTACCCAGCATATCATATACAACCAGCTTAACCATTCCTGATTTTGGAATGCTGAAATTAATATTAGTCACCGGATTGAACGGATTAGGATAGTTTTGGCTTAATTCAAATCTATCAGGAACATTATTGCCGATAGGTTCAACTGCGGTTATAAGCTGCTCAGCATTATAATATACGTTGTTTGGACCCTGGCCGGCGTATGTTAAGGCTGAGTTTAAAATACCGTTTGTATTAATAATAGCACAAACAGGCGCGAGTAGACCTGTGCTCATTACACTGTTTCTTTTATACTGATATGTACCCATGCTTGTAGGTGTTCCTCTTCTTATGGTAACAGAATCACCGTTCTGGTCAACTGTACACATCATTACATAGCCGCCTCCTGTTGTGTTTGAGTCTGACGAGCACCATGTGAAATCCCTGAGTCCTACGCTTGTAAGATTCTGGTCTATAGTCCATGTTGTTCCGCCGTTTAATGAATAATGATACTTTGCAACGTTAGCTTTGGTGCATGTTACAATCATCTTTTTCTGCACAGTCCCGTGCTGCTGAACAACTGTTAAGCATGGTTTTTCATATTTTATTCCTGATGTATTAGTAATATAATATGGATGATATGTAGTACTCGGAAACTCAGGGGTTGCTAATACCCTTATTTCATAATCTGTAGCGGAAAATCTTCTTTCAATCGCAATATAAATTGAATCACTGCCGTTTTTTTCACCATACTGCACGCTTGGGTAGAAATCGTTGTTCCCCGTTACAATTGCTGAATTTGAATGTGTTGAAGCCCAGTTTGTTGTAAAATAATGCCTTAGGCCTACATGTGTGTTTGTATTGGTAGCTTCTTTAACAACGGCATGCATAAAAGTAGGCACATCATAATACTGTCCGTCACTGCACGCAGAAACATATTCATATTTATTGCCGGCCGGTGGCGTGCCAACAACCTGGTTAAACTGAGCAGTTCCGTTTCTTCTTGATGACCATACCCAAAGCTGTGCGTCGTTGCCGTTTACATTAGGCGCGGTTGTAAAATAAACTAAAAACCTTGTTGAATCAGGGTTTGAGTTATTTACGCTCCTGTTTTCTACAAGCATGGATAATGTAAAGAGCTTCCATGACGCAAAAGACAGAGTTTGGCTCATGGGCCATGTTGCCCCGTTGTTTGAAGACATGTAAACAGTTATGCCGTCAAGTGTTCCGCTGATGCCGGTCCTTGCTATGCATAAATACATCCAGTTGTCGTCTCCCTGTTTTAAGTCAAGCCTTCTGAAAAAGCCGCCGTTTGTGCCTAAAGTTCCGCTGTAAGGCTGTACATCACTTGTATACCAGTCTGTCTGGAATGGTGGATTATTAAAGTTTGTGCTGAACTCAGCTTTAAATTCACTTTCCAGTGATGGCTGATTTTGCTTTGACGGGCTATTCTGTTCAATGTATGACTGAATTAAATTCCCGATTCTCAGCTTCTCATTTTCATTGCTGGAATTCTTAGCATCCAGGTACTGGTTAATAAGCTCCTGCGGAATGTTCACATCATTTCTCTGAAGAACAGATTCCTGTCTTTCGCTGTTCCTGATGCCCCAGTCACCGGGGACTTCCTTTGATTCCTTTGATTCATGTGATTCCTGTGCAAGTGAAACTGATGAGATAAGCAATAAGATCATTGCTTGAATTAAAAAAAGCGTTTTGAAATGTTTTCCCGAAGAAATTCGGGATTTTACTGTGTTCAACATTTTGTTCTCCTGTTGTTTATTTATAGTGTTTGAAAAAAATTTAAATTTTTCTTTACTTTTATAGATAATTTTTAACTTGGTATATCTCTTGGACTATTCATTTTTGATTTCTAATATTTATCTAATTATATAAAATTTTCTTGCTGATTAACGCTGTTAATTTTTTTTTTGGAATTTGATATTTAATAAATTGTCATTTAACTAAAACCATTTTCTTTATTTCTGTAAATCCATCTGCTTCAATCCTGTAGAAATAAATACCTGAGGAAAATTCTGTGGCGTCAAAATCAACCTTATATGAGCCTGCATTATATTCTCCGTCAACAAGTTCAGCAGCCTGTTTGCCAAGCGCATCGTAAACAACAAGCTTAACGATTCCTGATCTTGGAATGCTGAAGTTAATATTTGTTACCGGGTTAAATGGGTTTGGATAGTTCTGGCCTAACGAAAAATTATCCGGTAAATTATTGCCATTAGGTTCAATTCCAACCGGATTGCCGGTGGGATCGCGCTTGTAGTATATTTCATAATTCCCATCACGATAGTCATACCATACCAAATGAACTGTCGGACCGGAGATAGTAACCGAAGGAAACCCTGAGAAGGCGGCGGCACTATTAGTCAGCCTTATATCAGCTCCCCAGCTAATGCCTCCATCAGTTGTACGCTTGTAATATATCTCATCATCGGCATCACGCATGTCCTGCCACACCAAATGCGCAGCTTGGCCTGAAACAGCAATCGAAGGATACCATGAATGAGAAGAGCTATTTGTAAGCCTGGTATCAATTCCCCAGCTTACCCCTTCATCTGTAGAGCGCTTATAATATATTTCATCATTAAGAATTCCATTGCGATTGTCATGCCATACGAGATGAATATCTGAGCCTGAAGCAGCAACCGATGCATACCTCGAAGCGGAAGCGTTATTTGTCAGTCTTGTATCAGTTCCCCAGCTTACTCCTCCATCTGTAGAACGCTTGTGGTAAATCTCACTGTTTCCATCGCGCTGGTCATCCCATGCAACATGCACAACTGTTCCTAAAACTGTAATGGATGCATATTTTGATAATCCGGCGCTATTCGTCATCCTTGTATCAGCTCCCCAGCTTATTCCACCATCTGTAGAGCGCTTGTAGTATATCTCTTGGTTTCCATTGCGGCTATCATCCCATACCAAATGAACAGTTGTACCGGATACTGTAAGTGAAGGGCTATATGAACCTCCGGGGCTATTCGTCATCCTTGTATCAGCTCCCCAGCTCGTTCCTTCATCTGTAGAGCGTTTGTAGTATATTTCATCGTCTCCGTCACGCGTGTCGTTCCATACCAAATGCACTGTTGAACCTGAAACTGCAATCGAAGGACTATGTGATTGACTGGTATTATTTGTCAGTCTTATATCGGCTCCCCAGCTTAGACCGCCATCAGTGGAACGCTTGTAATATATCTCATTGTTTGAATTCATCAATAAATCCCGGGTGTCATACCATACAACATGTATAACTGAACCTGTTGAAGCTACACACCATGAATTATTGAAAGAAGTATTTGATGCAGCAGGATCATTTGTTAGTCGTGCCTCTGGTAACCACTGCGTATATGACGAGTTTGTTAAAATAAGAATTAGAAGAATAATTAATACAGTTTTCATTTTAATTGTCTTTTCTTTAAAATTTGATAAAATTATATGCATTATTTTGTATTATTAATTAATTTTTGCTTTTTTATGCTACTTTTTTGCTTACAGGTTCACTCCACGGACCCTGCATCTTTGAATTTACTGCTGCCACCCTGAATAAATACATCTTGTTTTGTTTCAGACCCTTAATTGTGTACTTTGATTCATTTATTATATCTACCAAAACCCATTTATCTTTTAAGCTTTCGACCTTGTATTCAATTACGTATGAATCTGCAATTTCCATTCCATCCCAATTAAGATCAACTTCGTTTTTAACATCGCCATTTGCTGCGCTTAAAGATGATATGATCAATTCCTGCATTCTTGTTTTAAATTTGTCTTACAAAGATAGAATCTGAAGCGCCCCAATAAAAAGAAATTTCAGCACTAATGTTTTTAATGAAACAGGAATATTGCAGAAGGAAATTCTTTAAAATTGGATTTTTGTATTCTTTTTAGCATATTACGCAGAGTAGATTGTTAGTAGATTTTGGTCTGTGGAATATATCGGCAGATTGTTTCTGAAAAGGGCATAACTAAAAACGTTATTTTTGTTAAACTGTACTTAATTCTATAGACTTATGATCGAGAGTTCGCTTATTTTATTACTGAAAAAGTTCGATAAACAGCAGTTGAAAGACTTTAATAATTTTGTAAAGTCACCATTCTTCAATACAAACAGCGCGCTGGTTAAGCTATACGAGTACATCAGGAAACAATATCCTGATTATAACCCCGAGAAGCTTGAAAAAGAATTTGTTTACAAAAAGCTCTTCGGAAAGACGGAATACAACGATGGATTTCTAAGAGTATTGATGTCAAACCTTCAGAGTCTGGCTGAGGAGTACCTTACATACAACAGATTTCAGGCAGACACTTTAATAAAGAAGAAATATTTACTTGATGCATTGAGCGGTATAGGAGCAAGAAAGCAGGCTGAAAAAGTACTGAATGAAGGATTGAAAGAAATTTCTAAATTATCGCCGCAGAACCCGGATGATTACCTTGGAATGTATCATATGGCTTTTTATAAAAGGTATTTTTACAGCACCCAATTTGTTGTTAATAAAAGTAATAAACCTGATGAGAGTATTTTTGATGAACAGAAATATTTTATTATGCATTTTCTTTTAAGAACGCTTGCAGGTCATTTCTACCATCTTAATCAAATGCAGATAATAAGCTATGAACCAAAACTTATTTTTCTTGATGAGATCACTTTATTTCTGGAAAGGAATCCCGGGTATCTTGAAGTGCCAATGCTTAATATTACCTTTCTGCGGCTGCTATTACTTAAGAATAATGACATAAAGGACTATTACAGATTAAAAGAATCATTTTATAGAACATTTGAAAAACTGGACATTAAAGACGCGTTTAATACGATATCTGTTATACTCAATTACTGTCAGAGAAATTACTCGCAAACAGATGATGAATTATTTCAATTGGAAAAATTTGACATACTTAAATTCGCAATAAAGAATGATCTTAATACATTTGAAAAAAGTGAGGGCATGGATGGAAGCAGGTTTCACAATATAGTAAGTACCGCGCTTGATTTCAAAGAAACTGGCTGGGCTGAAGACTTTATCAAAAATTTCGGCAATAAACTAGATCCGGATAAAAAAGATTACCTGATTGCATTTGCTGATGCAATGGTTCTTTCTTCAAGGAAAGAAAATGATGAAGCTTTGGAGCGTTTATCAAAGCTAAGGAACCCGGCTTCATCAAATGATAAGTTCAATTTAAAAGTACTTCAGATGAAAATTTATTTTGAAATGGATTTTATTGACCAGGCAGAAAGTTCTGCAGATTCATTCAGGCACATGATCCAAAACGATAATGTTTTGCCTGAAGCATACAAGGAATTACATAAGAATTTTTATAATTTCTACATGAAATTATTATCTATAAAGCTTAAACATGATAGAACTTTGTTAATTGAACTTTTGGGAAAGTTGAATTCCGTAAGAAATGTAATTCAGAAGAAGTGGATCGCTGAAAAGGTCAATGAAATAGAAAATGAAATGAATGTTAGCTGATTCAGAATTTGTTCATGGAATTACTAAGGCGCAAGTCTTTCTATCTTCCAGTCTTTTTTAGTATTCGTATATCGTACCCTGTCATGCAGTCTATTGGGCCTGCCTTGCCAGAATTCAAATGATTCAGGTATAAGCATGTAGCCGCCCCAAACATCAGGAAGAGGAACGTGGTTTTTGAACTTAACCATATATTTCAGGAATTCTCTTACAATTGCCGAACGGCTTTCTATCACAGTACTTTGCTTTGATGCCCATGCGCCAACCCTGCTTTTATATGGTCGAGTGTTGAAATACTCTTCACTTTCTTCTTTTGTGACTTTTTCTATCTTACCTTCAATTCTCACCTGGCGCTCAAGTTTATCCCAGTAAAACAACAGGCAGCCAAAAGGATTTTCTTCTATATCTTTGCCCTTTTTACTTTTATAATTAGTATAAAACACAAATGAATTATCATGAATGCCTTTTAGCAGCACAACTCTGGCAGTAGGTTTTCCTGTTTTGGAGGCAGTTGACAAAGTCATGGCATTTGGCTCTAAAAAACCTGATTTTAAAACTTCCTGAAACCATTTATCGAATTGTTTGAAAGGGTCTTTACTTACACTCTTTGCTGAAAGTGTGCTTTTTGAATACTGCCTTCTTAAATTTTGAATATCTTTATCATCCATATACTAAATTTAACACACTATTTTTTGCGGTGTATCAGGTATGCATTACCGCATTTTTCAAAACCGATCTTTGTATAATACTCCATAGCTTCTGGGGCAGAAAGCAGCACAAGGTTTGATTCATCACCGATGATTTTTTGAATTTCATTTACCAGCTCATTCCCTATGCCATGGTTCTGGTATTCCTTATCAACAGCAAGATCAGAAAGATAACAGCAATAACTGAAATCACTTAAAGCCCTTGATACACCAACAAGCTTTTCTCCATCCCATGCAGTAACCGTCAGGTTAGAATTATCGATCATTTTTTTGATTCTGTTCAGGTCTTCAACCGGCCGTTTAATTCCGGATGCTTTAAACAGATCGGATAGTTCATGTGCCTCAAGTTTCGTGTTCGTTTTATAGGTTATTACCATAAATCAGGAATTAGTTACTAAAAAATGACTTATAAACGGGTTTTCTGTAAAAAAACTGCAGGTAAAACGCCGGAAAAAGCAATAAATCCACAAAAATGCTGCCGGATTTATAACAAATATCATCAATAATTATACTACTATCAATAGATTTTTCTATTTTATGCATATGCTTCCAATATTTGAGAGGTTTTGGCAGAAGTACACCTTCATCAATAAAATAGACTTCATTTTCATCTGAATGCTGAGAAGTTATGAGTGATACCCATTTTTGTTTGAAACCAAGTATGTTAATTTCAACGTGAACCTCATCGCCTTGTTGGCATCCGTCAAACCTCAATACATTTAAACCTATCAAAGGGGGTTTAAGTTTCATAAACAGATTAATATCAAAAGCTTGAAAAACTTTTTTATATTCCTGCTTTACCTTTGTCTTTATAGTTATACGCATTTTATACTAAAAAGGCTCTGAAAATTTAATTTACAGAGCCTTTGAGAAATCATATTAAGTTAATTATTGTCCCTGTGCCAGTGTAAATCCTGGAATGCCATCAAATGTGCATAGATTTTCTATTTTAATGAAATCATATCCTGCATTTTTAATAGCATTAAGCTGGGCAATGATCTGTTCATGTGAAACAGGTGCACCATCTGTAATTGACTGAAAGCGACATCTCCAATGGTCAACACAAAATGTTTCAGAATGTCCTCCCGGGTAAACTTTAACACCGCGGTTTGAGATCATAACAAGCTTTAAGCCATCTATTGCAACATTCTTTATCTTTTCTCCAAGCTCATTAGCTGAACCTAAATTCCAGTGAAGATAAATATCGGAACCGATAGTTTCTTTCTTTGCTTTTTTAATATTCCGGTAGTCATAATGATCATATACTTTTAAATTAAAATCATTATAAGCAACTTCCTTTAACTTCGAAGGTTTTTGTCCCAGTCTTGCAATAACTGCTTCACCAAATTCTTTAGTTCCTACTTTTTGTTTGCTGTTACCTTCTTTATAAATATCATATGTATGAATACCATCTTCGATGGTTTTAAGCCAGGCATTATGAACCTTTTGGGCTATGTCGGTCTGGTTAATGTGCGCAAGCATCATAACAGCTCCCAAGAGCAATCCGGAAGGATTTGCTGAGTTCTGTCCGGCTCTTCTTGGAGCAGAGCCATGAATAGCTTCAAACATAGCGCATTTATCACCAATATTTGCTGATCCTGCCAATCCAACAGAACCAGTCATTTGAGCAGTAACATCTGAGAGTATATCTCCATAAAGATTTTCCATAACAATTACATCAAATTGTTCAGGTGTTGTTGCAAGCTTTGCCGCGCCAATATCAACTATCCATGATTCATTTTCCAGATCAGGATATTCTGTAGCAATTTTATCAAAGACTTTATGAAATAATCCGTCAGTGATCTTCATAATATTATCTTTTACAAAACAGGATACTTTTTTCCTGTTGTTCGCTCTTGCATATTCAAATGCATACCTGATGATTTTTTCCGATCCCGGTTCAGAGATAATTTTTAAACATTGGGTAACCTGGTCTGTATGTCTGTACTCAATACCTGCATAAGTATCTTCTTCATTTTCTCTTACTATAACTACATCCATAACAGGATGTTTGGTTTCTACAAAAGGAAAATATGAATAACATGGTCTTACATTAGCATATAATCCAAGCGTCTTTCTTGTTGTAACATTCAGGCTTTTAAAACCGCCGCCCTGTGGAGTTGTAATAGGCGCTTTTAAGAAAACTTTAGTTTTCATTAAAGATTCCCATGAGCTTGGTTCAATACCTGCAGAGTTACCTCTTGCATATACCTTTTCGCCGATCTCAATAACATCAATTTCTATTTTAGCGCCGGCTGCCATTATAACATCAAGTGTTGCCTGCATTATTTCGGGTCCGATGCCATCGCCATATGCTACTGTAATTGGAGTATTTCCAGACATTTAATATCCTTTCATAGATATGAATTTATTAACTGGTTTTGAGGTATGAAAGCACAAATTTACGAAATTTATGGGTAAAATTAAATGTAGAATTTTTAGCTTATTTGCATGGTAAAAAATCAGTAAATATTAAACATATTTTAACTAAACTTATGTATAAACTATTGCATCTAATATATATATATAATTTATTGTAAACTGATTTATGGGTATAATTTTTATTACAAAATTTCCGCAGTTTGAACAAGAAGGATTTAATATTAAGGAATATTATAATAGCTTTAATACCTCTAATGTTATTATAAACGCTAGCTCCAAAAATATATATTACCCGGTTAATTCCGGCAGCCCTCTTACCGTAAAACATGTTTTTAAGGGAGAAGAATATTATATCAACCATTACTGCAAATACAGGGTTAAGATTGATAGCTTCATCATATTTAATGATCAGCAAAAGTATGGTAGCTATATAGATTCCGAAGAAGTGACTGAATCATTTTCCGTATTTTTTAATCCGAATTATGTGAGAGATGTTTTAAGCTCATTAATAACTTCAGACGATATGATTTTGAAAAACCCATTCTATCCTAAACGAAGTACACAGCAGGTCAATTTTATTGAGAAACTCTATAACAGGGATAATTATATTGTACCTATTCTTGAGAAATTGCGAACAGCAATTATAAATAAAAATTATTCCGAGTCATACTTTAATGAACAGTTATACTTTTTACTTGAAGGGCTGATATTTATCAATAGGAAGCTTTATAATGAGATTGAAAAAGTAATCGCAGCTAAAAAATCCACCAGGCTTGAAGTTTACCGCAGGCTGTGCATTGCGAAGGATTATATTGAATCATGCTATAACGAAAAAATAACACTCGCATCCATGGCAAAAGCGGCAAGCATGTGTCAGCATCACCTTTTAAGGGAGTTCAGGAAATTTTATAAGATTACTCCATACCAGTATTTAATGGAAGCAAGGCTCCTAAACGCAAAGAAATTATTGATGCAGCGGTCTAAATCCGTTTCAGAAATTTCTACTCAAGCTGGATTTGAATATTTAAGCTCGTTCAGCGAAGCCTTTAACAGGCGCTTCGGGCTCTCACCCACGGCATTCCGCAATACTCAAAAAGTCAATTCTTAGTAAATCATAAATCACAATATTTCTTATTTTTGAGAAATCTGTAATAAATCAGAATTCTTAAATTATACTAATATATGAGATATATTTTATTCCTATTTGCTCTTCTTTTTACTTTCACGAATACGTACTCCCAAAACGGGTGGCAGCAGCAAACCAGCGGAACCCCTTCAACCATACTTGGAGCGGTAATGACTGATATTAATACCGCTTATGTATGCGGAATTGACGGCATAGTGTTAAAATCCACAAACGGAGGAAGCAACTGGCAGCCGCTGAATACTGGTACTCCACGGTTTCTAAGGAGTATAACTTATGTTAATTCAAATATTGTGTATACAGCAGGTGAGCTCGGAATAATCCTTAAAACAACTAACGGCGGAGGTAACTGGGCGACTTTAAACAGCGGAACAAATAATACGTTTGTGAACATACATTTTGTTGATGTATCAAACGGCACCGCTGTTGGACTCAACGGAACAATACAAAGAACAACTGATGGGGGTGATAACTGGTTACCTCAAACAAGCGGTGTAACGGATGAGCTTACAGGAGTGCATTTCACTAATGCTAATACCGGATACACCTCAGGCTTTGGAGGAAGAATTCTGCAAACTACAAACGGCGGCACGAACTGGAATCCACTCACAACCAATGTAACAAATGATATGAGAGCAGTTTGTTTTACAGATGCTAATACAGGAATTGCAGTGGGTACATCAGGCAGGATTATAAGAACAACAAATGCAGGCGGAAACTGGGTAAGTATTACGAGCGGTACATCAGCTGTGCTATATTCGGTTTATTTTGCAAACAACCAAACGGGCTATATTTCAGGCGGCGGAGTGATTTTGAATACAACAAACGGGGGATTGAACTGGCAAGCGCAGCCTGAGAATGTTTCATCTGATTTATACAGCATACATTTTGCAGACGGCTTAAACGGAATTACAGTTGGACAAAATGGAGTAATTTTAAAAACCGTCAGCGGGGGGATTGGTATTCATCAAATATCAAATGAGGTACCTCAGAAATTTACTCTGTATCAAAATTATCCAAATCCTTTTAATCCTTCAACTGTAATTACTTTTGATCTGCTTAATTTATCTCATGTAAATCTTTCAATTTTTGATATAACAGGTAAAATTATTGATAAAATTGTTAATGAAAAACTTTCCGCCGGAAAATACAATGTGGAATGGAGCAGTAATAACTATCCGAGCGGTATTTATTTTTGTAGGTTAGAAACCGATAAATTTAGTTCTGCTATAAAAATGCTGATAGTAAAATAGGGCATTACTGCATTTTTACAAATGGAAATTAAGCCTGCGGAATAATTATACACCTTTTTTGAAACCTTTCTTCTCGTTTTATCATCTAATTATATAGCTCTCCTAATTCTATTAATCACTATAATTATGAACAGAAATACATTTTTCCGTTTTTATGCGGTTTTAATGGTATTTTTTGCTGTAATCAGTTCTTATTCCCAAAATTCAGTAAATAATAAATTAACCGCAGAAGAGTGGACAAAAGATATTGATTATTATTTAGAAGAAATGCCGAAAGTACACATAAATCCTTATCACACCACATCAAAAGAAAATTTTGCTCTGTTTGCTGAAGTATTAAAGGGAAAAATTCACCATATGAGTGATAATGAGATCCTTACTGAAATTGCAAAAATGACAGCCATGATAAGTGACGGTCATACTGCTATGAATATATTCGGATTCCATGATAAGTCTTCTAAGCAGGTATGTAATCTCCACATTTTTCCGCTAAAGATATATCTTTTTCCCGATGGATTATATGTTACAGGTGCTGCTCCTCAGTATAGGGAACTGGAAGGCACTAAAGTCACAAAAATAAATGGAATGGAAATCCAGGATATACTTGCTAAAATAAAACCCATTGTTCCATTTGATAATGAATATTCATTAAAATTTAATATTCCGTATTATTTAGTAATACCTGAATTCCTGAATGGGCTTGGAATAATTCAGGGAATTAATGAAATGGAAGTAACAGCGGTAACAAACGAAGGCAAAGAGTTAATCGTTAAGGTCAGCTCCATTGAAATAAGAAATATGGATCATAGCCCTGAATTATCGGAAGATAAAGGGCTACCTTTGTATATGCGTAATAATGATAAGAACTATTGGTTTGAATATCTTAGTGAGAGTAAAACATTATACATTAATTATAAAAGAGTACTTATCGATCCATCTGATAGCTTATCAAATTTCTGTAAGCGGATTGAAGAGTTTGTAAACTCAAATGATATTGATAAAACAGTAATTGATATTAGGAATAACGGGGGCGGGAATAATACGACATGTCAGCCGTTTGTTAATATGGTAAGTAATAATTCCAAAATTAACAGGAAGGGAAAATTGTTTGTCATACTGGGCAGGATGACCTTTTCAGCCGCATCGTATTTAACAACCAAGCTTGAGTTCAATACAAAAGCAATATTTATTGGTGAGCCTGCCGGGGCATCACCAAATCATTATGGTGATAACAGGCCGCTTATTCTGCCGAATTCAAAGATAGAAATAAGATTATCATCAATTTACTGGCAGAACAGTTTTTCTTTTGATAACAGGATTACTACAGAACCAATTATTAATGTTGAAACAAGCTCAAAGGATTATTTTTCAGGCAAAGACCCGGTGATGGATGTAATTTTAAATTATAAATCAGAGGAAATGCAAAGCAGCAGCTACGATAAAAAGATAACCGGTACATATCTATATTCACC
>JANPBV010000307.1:0-3034 GCA_031430615.1 Ignavibacteria bacterium
TACCTTCAACTCTTACTTTTTCTCCCACATTAAAATCAAAATACATCAGCAAAGGAATATTCAGATAATTCAGGTTTGTTTTGGTTCCGCCTGAGCTTTCATAGCCTTTATTACCGTAAGCAAAGCCCGTTGTAAAACCAAAACCAAAGAAATTGAGCGAAAGATTAGCGGCAACTATAGGTCCGACCTTTGATTTAGTTGTAGTAAGCTGACCTGAAGTGTCTGGTGTATTCAGTTCAAAACTCGTGTTTGCTATGCCTACGCCAAACTTAATATCCGCATCCATGCTGAATAGCGCGTTACGTTTCTTTAAAAGTTTCTCAGCTTCTATAACCGCAGGTTTATTCTTAAAATCATTTTTATCACCTGAAAATGAGCCGCCTGTGATAAAGCACAGCATTACAGCTAAAAGCACTGCCTGTTTGTAGACTGAACTCAAAAACGAGTCAAGAAAACCAGTCTTAAAAGTTTTTATTTTCATGTTCTCCTTTAGAATGTTTTTTAAAAACTATACTATTATATAATACTAAATTTACTTTTTGGCATAATCTTCATAAGTTGAAGAATGGTCGGTATCATACTCCATTAGTTTACGGTAAATGGATTTATCGTAGTAATCAACCAGCGTGGTTGCGATCTCAAGATATTTAGAATCAAAGAACAGTTTAATTATAAATGAACGTACTTCTGTTTTTTTTATCTTCCCGATTATTTGCAGCGCTTCGGCAATTCTCTCGAGTGACTGTTTTTTGTTATACTGAAGTGAATCCATTCCCGCAAAGTGATACATCCATACCGCTTTCCTGAAATTATCGTATTTGGAATTCAATAATTCCGCAGGGTAAACGCTTCTTGACTGCTTTAAGCTTGAGTTATCCACCCAGCCTTTGCCATCGCTGTTTGCAATCGCAAGGTTAACAATATTCTGTGCCTGCTGGAATCTGACTGTACCTAAATTACGTTCCCAGGAATCATCATCTGAACCGATTATCATATAAGCATAATAATCAAGAAAACTTGTAAGGTTACTGTACTTCTGATTATCGTGATAAAAATTCTGACCTTTTACATAATTGAACGCCCAATTCTCGTCTTTTATCCTGAAGATAGTTGTGAATGTCTCAGTCTTGTAAACATTCCTCTGCACACCAACCACCAATTGCGCTTCGTAGCTATCAACCCCGGTTGCGGTTCTGAAAAAGAATGAGAATGTACACTTAATTTTATACGGCTTGCCTCTTACATCGTTAACAATTATCTCATCAGAGAACTTGGTTTTGTTAAGATAATTCTGGACATCATTTTTAAAATTAGATAGTCTATCCCTGATATCAATATTAATTGCGGAAAGGTCTACATCTACAGTGGCATTCAGTTCCTGAGATATTACAGGGTTAAAGAAGGATGGTGCAAAGAAAAATGCAAATATTATGCATATTTTCATCGAAATTTTTTGCATTTTCAACAAATAATTCATATTTTTACAATTCAAGTTAATCAAAGAAGTAAATATAATCAATCCACGCTATTTTAACGGTTATTTAAGCCAAATAGGTTAAGAATGAAGATAAGCTCAAAGTTTATAATTGTTTTATTATTAGTTTTGTTCCGTAATTCTTTTGCGCAATTTGAATTAATTGATATTGGCGCAAAACCGATTTCATTAGGCGGGGCATTTACTTCACTCGCAAATAATTCAAATGCGGTTTATTACAACCCGGCAGGAATTTCTCAATTACAGTTCAGGGAAATTTCTATCTTCTACTCCCCTGCCCCGTTTGGATTAAAAGAGCTTGCAAATGGTTCGGTTAACTATGTTGAACCGACAAAGTTCGGCGTATTCGGTCTTTCTGCCAAGACATATGGATTTGATCTTTACAAAGAAATTACCGTCACAGCAACATACTCCAACAACTACAAAAAGAAAATATTTTACGGCGCGAATGTAAATTTTTATAATTTAAAAATTCAGAACTACGGTTCAGCTTCGACATTTGGAATTGATATTGGCGGACTTGCATACTTAACTGATTTTTTAAGATGGGGTTTCGCAGCGTTTAATTTAAACCGCCCAAAAATTGGCACACAGGATGATAAACTTCCGCAGGTTTACAGAACGGGAATTTCAATTCAGCCGAGAAACGATATTAACTTCGTGCTTGATGTGGAAAAAGATACAAGGTACACTACATCTGTTAAAGCGGGGATTGAATATTCAGTATATGATATGATTGACCTAAGAGCGGGAATTGGCACTGAGCCAACAAGATTTTCAGGCGGGGTAGGGTTATACTATTCAATATTTGAAATTGATTACGGATTCTATAATCATCAGGATCTGGGGCTTACCCACCAGGGAACAATTACTATTAATTTCGGCGGTTCAATAGGCAGGAAGATGATGAAGGATGCTCTGAAAGATGCGTTTAAAAAGAAGAAGTGAAAAGAGTTATAAAGTTATAAAGTTATAAAGAGTTGAATTTTTTAGCCTAAAATTTCCAGACTATCACCCTCATAATCCATAATAATTTTTCTAAGTTCCTCGGGCAGGCGTTCGGGTTTGTTGGTCTCAGCGTTCAGGTTTACCTGTACTGATTTTTGTGTTATCAATAGTCTTCCGGTTTCAGTATGATAAATGAGATGCTCAAAGCAAAAGCTTGAATTTTTTATGTATGATATTCGTGTATAGATATCAAGCATATCATCAACCATTGCCGGTGATTCGTAGTTAATTTCATTCCTTTTAACATTTATCTTCACACCATCATCAAATATTCCGGTTGGCAACAGCTGAATACCAAGATTGCGCACATACTCAACCCTGCCAATTTCGCAATATTCAAGATAAATTGCATTGTGAACTATGCCCTGTGAATCCACCTGGAAGTTGCGGACCCTTAGCTGGAATTTTTGTTTGTATTTAGATTTATCGAGTTCCATTGAATGTTTTTTTTGGATTGCATTCCTGTCTGTTTCAACAGAATCTGTGTTGATGCCTGAGTTAAGCACTGACATAGTCAGTGCACTCCAAAAA
>JANPBV010000308.1:0-21546 GCA_031430615.1 Ignavibacteria bacterium
GGTCCCGATGCGTTAATGGGTGTAAGGGGAATTGCCTCAGATATTAATTCAGAAATAATGAAAATGTTAACAGGTATAATGGATCCATTTAAGGAACAGGCAGTAGCTGATACAATGCCCTGCCCTGAACGTGAAAGTACACTGGAAATAAATTATACTACTATAAATAAAAGTAATGGTTATTTAAGTTTTATGTTTGAAACATTTTCTGACCCCAGATGCGCAGCGCACCCTATGACCTTCCGTACTTCATTCAATTACAGCTATACATCCAAAGGACTTCTTGCTATTGATAGTCTCTTTTTACCGGGTTCAGGGTGGCTTGAATATGTTTCTGAATATTGCATTAAAGAATTAAGATCGCGCGCTAGAAGAGACCAGTTGGATAACATTGATGATATGATAACCGGCGGAGCTTCGGCAAAGTCAGATAACTTCAGCATATTTACAGTTAACGATAATACACTGGATATTGTTTTTAATCCATACAGGGTCGGACCCTATGTGTGGGGAATACAAACCGTAAGCATTCCCTGGAAAGGTGTAATAAAAATGCTTGACCCCAAAGGACCCGTTGGCTTTATGGTGAAGTAAAGTTTATGAAGCAGACATTTAGTGGGGGTGTCCCAAACTGGAGTTTGGGACACAGGTAAACTTGATTTTCTTTTTCTTTGTGAACCAGATTTTCCTTCCTCCCGCTTCGCGGTTTTAAGGCGTGGCGCTTTTTGAAAGTATAGCGCTTGCCCGCCTGTGGCGTGGGCTCTGCGTGAAATAATATTTTTACTTCAACTGCGATACTATATCATCACTCATCGGCTTTACCGCGCTTGAGTAATATTTTATCAAATTGCCGTTCTCATCAAGCAGGTATTTATTGAAATTCCATTTTGGCTGCTGGTCATTCCATCCATTTAGATCTTTACCTGTTAACCATTTGTATATTAAAGCCATATCATCACCTAAAACAGAGATCTTCTCGAACATCGGGAACGTAACGCTGTATGTTGATTTACAGAATTCATTTATCTCCTCATTTGTTCCGGGCTCCTGCTTACCGAAATTATTTGCGGGAAATCCTAATATGACAAGTTTATCCTTATATGTTTCATACAACTGTTCAAGATCTTTATATTGGGGAGTGTACCCGCACTCAGAAGCTGTATTGACAATTAAAACTTTCTTTCCCTTAAACTGCGAGTAATCAACATCCTTGCCGTCAATTGATTTGATTTTTGCATTTGGGTTTGCTTCCAAATATTCGTAAAAAGTAATTTTATCTGACATATTTATATTTTCCGGTTTAGATTTTACCTGTTTGCATCCAAAAAAACTAAGCGCTGCGTATATAAAAGACATTAGTATTATTGATCTCGTTTTCATTGTTAGATTTATTTTAATTCATCTCAGCATAAGTCTGATAACCCGGCTCTATGGGGTTCTCTATTAAAAACAGTCTTCCCGTGTCTGTGGTTTCAAATATAAATTCTTTATCAACTTTAATTACAGCAAAATCATTTGCATTCATCATCCCTGCTGAGGTTGTTATATGACCATCAATTAAGTATAATGAGCTTATCTTCCCCGGATTTAATCCAAGCGAATGTTTACCCGCTTTAAAATTTATTTCCACTGCGCTAATACCCGGTGATTCCATCTTTAATGGTGAACCTTCGCCGATATACTGCCTTACTTCAAACCCGTTGTTTACCGTTACGGGAAAATCTTTTAACTCATAATCGTTATATGTAGCGGGTGACTGAATTGACTTACGCATATCAGGATCAAACCATACCTGGAAAACATGTGAGCCTGCATTAAGCTTTTCTGCGTGGCTGATACCTGAACCCGCTCTGATTATCTGCGCGCCGCCCTCGCCAATAGGTATCCATTTCAAATTCTTTGAATCGTAATGCTCGATAGTTCCTTTGATAATAAATGTGATTATCTCGAACGCTTTGTGTGGATGCTCGCCAATTGTGCTGCCAACATCGCTCCACGCATGCGCCCAGTAGAATAAATTTGAATACGGTAAAAGATAAGCCGGGTTATGTGTCATTACAACCGGGCGGTTCTCGAGAATTTCGCCTTCATTAAAACCTCCGGGAGCCTGCTCGCTAAACGGGTATATCTTGATTGACATAAATAGTGATTTTTGCTAAAATTATAAAATATTTACTGAATTAATAGGTATTTATAATATGACTAACCGACGTAAGCATTTTTTAATTCCTCGAATCACTCTATATATATAATTATCTTAAGCACTAAGGATTTATCTTTTTGCTTCTAGTCCCCCTTATAAAGGGGAGAAAGAGTTCGAATTTTTTTTACGGTTTCAATTGAGATCTGAACCGCCTAAAACTTGAATTTTAGATGGGGATTTATTATATATACTCGTTTCATAAAAATAACCGCACCAGCAAAGAAGTAATTCCGCGAACTCCTGATAAGAAATAATACTTGCTGGGAAATTTAATATTGTAAAATACCCCCTCTGTGTCTCCCCATTTTAGGGGGAGAAGAAGCAGGGCAACAATTTAAACTATTTGAGAACCAAAACAAACAAACGAAATAAAGTAAACGTCATTACACTCGGATGCTCGAAGAATATCTATGACTCCGAAGTGCTTATGGGGCAATTACGCGCCAATGACTTTACCGTCTCACACGAAGATGATAATTCAGATGCGCCTATTGTGATAATTAACACTTGCGGATTCATTGATAACGCCAAGCAGGAATCAATTAATACTATAATTGAATGGGCTGATGCGAAAGAAAAAGGACTCGTCGAAAAAGTTTATGTAACAGGCTGCCTTTCTGAACGTTACAAACCCGATCTTGAAAAAGAAATCCCGAATATTGATGAATACTTTGGCACCCGTGACCTGCCCCGTTTACTAAAAACACTGAATGCTGATTATAAACAGGAGCTCATCGGCGAACGCTTACTCACAACACCATTACACTATGCATACTTCAAGGTTTCTGAAGGATGCGATAGACCGTGCTCATTCTGTGCTATTCCACTGATGCGCGGTAAGCATGTTTCTATTCCTATGGAGCGGCTTGTTACGCAGGCAAAAGATCTGGCGAGGCAGGGAGTTAAAGAATTAATCTTAATTGCACAGGATTTAACTTATTACGGCTTAGACCTCTACAAAAAACGAAATCTTTCACAGCTCTTAAAAAAACTTTGTGATATTGATGGTATTGAATGGATACGTCTTCATTATGCATTTCCGCAGGGATTCCCTATGGATGCGCTTGATGTAATCGCAAGTGAGCCTAAGATATGCAAATATCTTGATATGCCATTGCAGCACATCAGTGATAGCATGCTTAAATCAATGCGACGCGGTACGACTAGACAGAGAACAATTGATCTTGTTAACGCTATGCGCAATAAAATTCCGGACATTGCTATCCGTACAACGCTTATTACAGGTTATCCCGGCGAAACACTTGATGATTTTGAAGAAATGAAAGAGTGGATAATTAACACAAAGTTCGAGCGGCTTGGTATATTCACATATTCACACGAAGAAAATACCCATGCATATAAGCTGGATGATAACATCCCCCAAAAGGAAAAGCAGCGCCGCGCAAATGAAATAATGAAGGCGCAGAAGAAAATATCTCTTACCCACAACAAATCCTTAATTGGTAAAACTCTAAAAGTGTTAATTGACCGCAAGGAAGGAAATTACTTCATCGGCAGAACCGAGTACGACAGCCCCGAAGTTGATAATGAAGTTTATATATCAGCAATTGCTGATGGGTCACTCCCCCCTCTCCTTTCAGGAGAGGGGACGGGGGTGAGGTTAAATAATAGCTCCTCCCCTTCGGGGAGGCTGGGTGGGGTTTATCTCCGCACCGGCGATTTTGTAAATGTAAAAATTACCAAAGCTAAAGATTATGATTTGGAAGGAGTTATATAGTCATACTGTGCGCATGACTGCGTTTCAATCCCCCTTAAAAAGGGGGAAGATGTTTTTAAAAACTCATATATCCACAATTCTACATTAATCTGTTCGATACTAAAATCATCAATGGGGATTTTCATTAGAAACACAAACCTTTATCCGAGATCTGCCGATCCTGAAATAACTTATTTCGAATTTTATTTTGTCATATCAGTTGTGGGAATATTACTGCCGACAGTTTCTATATTGAATCCCGAAAACCATGCATTGCCTGTGCCATCAACAAGAAACCCGTAAGCAATACCAATAGCTTCAGGTGCAACATCAAGAACGATCTCATATTTAGTCCAGTCATTGGTGCCGGCAATTGCCCGGTTACTCATATTATCAAATGCCAGTGATATGTTCTTATCAGTACCGTCAACTCTCATCCACATTCCTGCCCAGCTTGTAATGCTCTCGTTTTTCACATATCCCGATAGTTTTATCCTTTTCCCTGAATATTTTTCAGGCGTTATATATGTCATAATTGTCCCAAAACCATCTATTGCCGATTCTTTTGATTTTAGAAAATATACCGCACCATCATTATATTTCTCATCAGCTTTTCCCCAGTCATAGGAATCAGGTTTGCTGCCTGCTTTGAACCAGCCATCTATCTTCTGGGAATATGAATCAGGAACAAAAACCGCAAGCAGAAACAACGCTATTAGAATATTGAAAGTAGTTTTCATATTGTTAAATTTTTTAGTTTGCGATTTTTTTTACCTGCCATAATTCAGTATATAAGTAAAACAATTACTTAACCAACACCATCTTCTTCTCATCAGTAAACTCTCCCGCCTTTAACCTGTAAAAATATACCCCGCTTGCCAGATCGGTTCCATCAAAACTCACGGAGTATGTTCCCTTTTTGTAATCAGCATTAATAAGCTGTCTTACCTGCTGACCCAGTGTGTTGTAAACATTAATTGTTACTCTCGAATCATTTGCAATACTGAAACTTATTTCAGTATTCGGGTTAAACGGGTTTGGGAAGTTCTGAAATAACTTATAACTTACAGGCTCAACACTGCCAAAGCCTTTACCCGTTAATGTAAAGTGATCTATCCATACATTATCTGAAGCCGAGCCAAACGCGCCTGCATCTTTAATGTAATAGTTGACCGCAAAGTAAATGCTTTTCCCGGCATATGCCGAGAGGTCATACGATTTTTTATGCCAGCTTCCTACGGGTCCTGATGCCTTAAAATAATCTATCATTGTAAAGCTGGGTAAAGTGTCATCAGTAGTTGATATCCAGACTTTAAGTGAATCCTTAAACAGCATATCAATTGCCCCGCACCAGAATGAAATGGAATCACCCTCATGTATATCAAAAAGTTTTGGGGTGATAATCCAGTCATCTATCATATTAAAGCGGTTTACACTCTCAAACCCGAGTTTAAAGAAGTAATTTCCCTGCTGAGCCCCCTGGTTACCCAGCATGAAGAATTCAAATGGCGAGTACAACTCAATATCGCTCGAGCCCCCATCGTTATTTACCAGCTTCCAGCCTCTTGATGAAATTTCTTTATCATCAAAACTTTCTTCCCACTTAACCCTTTGGGAAAATGAAATGCCGGAAATAAGAATTAACAATAGTATAAATATTTTAGAATATGTCATATTCAAATAGTATTTGTCACCCTGAACTCTTGACTTTATGTTGTTTCAGGGTATTGTGTATTATAGTAAGCAGATTCTGAAACAACATAAAGTCAAGAGTTCAGAATGACATGTTGTTTTGTATAAGTTTATTTTTTCGTTTCTAACACGAATACGTTACCTTCAAAATTTTTATTACTTCCTTTAAAAATGAAAGCCCGTCGCTTACTGTATTCAAACCCGCAGGCAGTGAATTATTTCCGTATGCAATAGAGCCGGCAAGACCGACAAAATCTTTTTGAAAGCCTGTCATAGGTTTACCAAGAAAGAAATCTTTATCGCCCTGTATCTTTTCCTGGCGAGGTTTGGTCTCAGGCCAGTCTGTTGGGTTGCGTGGATCTGTGCGGGTTAAAAAGTTTTGAAGCGAAGGCGAATTCAGATCTCTTTGTGTTAAATTTCCAAGGCTCCATTTATCTGACATGGTTTTTATTACTGATGTATGCGTTAAGTTATCATTTATTACCGTGCCGCTGTTAATATATGCTGATACCATTATAGCCGGAACCCTTATACCTAAGCGGTTGAACTGGAAATCCATTTCATTGTTTGTACTGTTATTTGGCGCAACAGCCCCCGGCGGCTGAACGTGGTCATAAGTTCCGCCCGCTTCATCAAACGTTATTATGAAGAGTGTGTTCTGCCAGTTATTGCCAACTGAACTGCCTGAATTCTTAATCGCGTTATAAACTTTATGTATCAGCTTTTCACCAGGCGTTACCGATGACGGAAAAGTTGTAATATTGTTATTTCCTATCAGAGGCGCTGGCGGATGCTCATCATTATGGAAGAACATCATCCTTGGTTCTATGAAAGTGTACTCCGGCAGTCTTCCACCTGCGCAGTCATCAAAGAACGCATCCATACTGCAAATGTGGTCATGCGCAAAGGGTCTTAATGCGTTAAAATGTATTAACATACTCATCGGGAAAACATCAAGATGATCAAAATATAATTTCCAGTTAAAACCTCTTGATTGCAATCGCTGAAATATTGTTTCGGCAGTATTATTCTGCCATTTGGTATATCCATCCGGACAGGAGTTTGTAACAAACCCGTTTGATTGCGCGCTGTTTATAAACGAGCGGTTGCAGAACGTTTGTGATGGTACAGAGCAATGCCAATGGTCACAAACAGCAAATCCCTGCGCTAGCGCGCTTATTACCGGCACAACATCAGGCGGAAAGCAGCTCATGATAATTTTATATTCGCTGTATGTAGGCATCCGCCCCTGTGTTGCCTTAAAATTATTTATATAGTCGGTTAAAAATCCGTTCATTGGATAGTTTGATGGCAGTGTAGGTGGAAGATTCCACGGACTCCCCATATCGCATGCGTCCAGAAACCGGTTCGAGTCAGGCAGCACTGTACCAAAGAGCGATGTGTTAATATGTGGATATTCCTCACCCGGATCAGGGTTCGGGTTATTCATAACTGAATCCCTGTGGACAGGTACGCTTCCCATAAATGATGAATCAGCATACGGCGGAATTGGATTTGAAAGGTTATGATAATCAATTCCTTCAAATGGCTGGTTATTTGGCGGCGGGTTTTGCGGAGTGTAAAGGTAACCAAGCAGGTTATCAAAAGAACGGTTTTCCATCATCAGCACTACAACATGATCGAACTTTTCAATATTATTTACAACATCACTATTTTTTAGAATAGATGGAAATGCCGAGCCAAGCGCGCCCAACGCAACCGATGAGCCCGCAAGCTTCATAAACTGTCTTCTGTTAATTTTCGACATTAAAAAAATTACCGTAAATTATAATTTTAGAATAGATGCCCGTATTTGTAATAACATTATCATTATTATTTACTCATTGTTGAGCCACGTTTCTTGTGGCTAAACCTTACTCCAAAGGAGGAAGGCTGTTTGTTTTCACACTCCAAACACAAACCCTGTGGTAAGCAGTTTAAAAAGTCCACCGTTATTCTTATTCAGATTATAACCACCACCCTCATAGTATCCGTCATATGTAATTATTTCCAAAACTCCGTCTCCGTTAATATCTGTAACTCCTTCAGCCATTGAAAAAGTAAAATTGTTCATCGCAAGGGGGATGAATTCAGATATAACTTTTCCTTCGGAATCCATTACATAAATAAGTGATGTAAAGTTTGTGAAATCATTCTGAAGCTTTACGCTTACTAAAAATTCATTATTACCTTTCCCGGTAAAGTTACCTTCAAACATTTTTATATCTTCGTTTGCAATTTTGGTGAGGGGTTTATTTTTAGGCTGACCCTTATCGTCGTACTCTGAAACCATAACTCCCTTTAGTTTTGGCATTATGTAAACTTTGAACTGATCGATCATCTGCTGATTAGTGACACCTTTTCTGTTAATTGCCCCCATGTTGTTATTGAACGAGCAAACAACAATTTCATTATCTTCATACTTTGCACCCTTTGGCGCGTTTACAGTGGAGTAAAAAACCGTCCCCGCACCTATCATATCATCTAAGTTGATATAAAAACCGCTTACTTCCGCAGGGTACACCCCTGATTTGGATGAAACATAAATGTTATCACCTTTTCTGAAATTTGTGTAAGCTGCAAATTCAGGTTTAAATTCATCAAAAGAGTATTCAACTTTCTTCTCATCATATACGCCTAATTTCTGAAGAAGCGATTTAAAATCACCGCTGTATGTATCGTAACCTGAACCCGTTGTATCGTATGAAAGATTTTCATTGGCAGAGTATTTGTAATAATCGTCTATAATAATATATTTGCCCTTACACATGCCAAAATAAGCGGTATCACTTACCGCTCTATCAGTAGTTTTTTTATTTGTTTTTACGCCGGGTGAATCAATACCCGTTTTCTTATCATTATTTGGAGTAGGCTCATCATTTTTCTTTGAACACGAATAAACCGAACCTGACATTATGATAACACAAAGTAAATACGCAAAATACTTTTTCATATATTGATATTCTGATTGAAATTAATATATTAATACACCAAAAATAAGGATTTATGTTTTAAAATGCTTAGCTTAATAAAATAAAAGATAGCCACAAAACTTTCAAAAAGCGAAAGTCGTGGGACACAAAGTCACAATGAAAAACCATCTCCCCTTTTTTGTCAAGGCTTTTGCTTTCCTTAGAGTCTTTGTGCCTTTGTGGCGGTTTTTGTTTGGGTTTTTAATATAAAAAACCCCGGATATACCGGACTTCAATGTATTATTTGATATTTACTGTTTATTATTTGAGTCTAGCTTTCATCAGTGATTCTCTTCTGCGCGCCGTAACTATCCATTAAAATATTATCATACTTATCCGCTGTAGCAAACAGCCTTTTTAAAGTCTCAAGCCCTGTCTCATACGTTAAGTACTGATCGAAAATAAATGTTGAAAGTATCACATCCTGGTTATTCACGCTGAACATCATTTCTTCTAAGTTATAATTCTCACGAAGTAAAAATTCATACATCTGACCTATATTAGTCTTCGGCATTGTGCATAGCATACTATCGCAAACTATAAAACCATCCTGATTATAATTGATAAATAACTTAGCCGTGCCCTCGTCAACTTCCCAGCTGTATGGACCCCTTCTTGCAAGCTTAACATCTTTGCCAAGCTGCTCCAAGATAGTTTCAATAGTTGCTGCGGCACCCGTGGGTTTGTACTCAGTATCTTTTTTAAGCGCGGGGAATTCGAGTTTAGTTCCGCAATTCGGACAGTACTCGCCATCAATATTTTCTTCTGTCACCATAAATGCGCATGAAGGGCACTTCAATGCATACTTACCAAAGTGGCTTTGGTATTCAGCTAAATCTTCTTCCAGATATTCTACCGGCAGCGCAAAACCTAAATTATCGCCGCCTGCAATTATAAATGTATTCACTCCCACAATATTACCGCTTGAATTTACGAGTGGACCTCCGCTGTTACCCGGGTTTATAGCCGCATCTATCTGTATATAATTAATGCCTCTTTGCAGCCGCTTTGATTTTGAAACTATTCCTTCTGTCGCAGTGTAGTTCAAACCATACGGGTGACCAATTGCAATTACGGAATCACCTTCCTTAACAGCAAGCCCCGGTGCCAGATTTATTTCAGGCAGTTCAATTCCTTCAGGTACTTTTATGAACGCTAAGTCATACTTCGCATCGTTGAAAAATACAGGTGACATCTGTTTGGGTATTGATCTTCCGCTAATCACGGCTTCAGAGTTTCCCTTAACAACATGGTCATTTGTAATTATCAGGTTTGCTTTCTTAACATAAAAGCCTGTTCCCGTTCCCTGCGGCGTTGCTATCTGGATTATTACATGCTGAAATCTATCTATTATCTGTTGTGGATCCATAGTTTTTAGTCCCCCTTATAAAAGGGGGAAAATTTGTCTGAATTTATATTTATTGAAACTTAATCCTAATTTAATATCCCACATGAATTATCAATGGGGATTTTACTTTTATTGATAATTACTCATTGCTCATTATCTTTACTGATTATAATTCAACTGCTGAATCTCAGCAACATATGTCTTTAAAAAACTCACCAATGAATCATACTTCAAATTTGCAGTGTTGAACTTCAGCTCAGGATATTGCTCAAGCCCCTCTTTTATTATCGCATCTATCTTCGCAATTATTACCTGTACATGAAATTTATTTCCGGCAGCATTATGTAATACTTCGCCTTCTCCAAGCACTGTAAAGAAATCCTGGTTAGTAACGTTAAGCATTAGATGGAAAAGTTTCGCATCTGGCTTTGGCAAACCATAACTGAAGAAGCAATATGTTGCCAGGTATTCATAAATTATAACCGCTATATCTGTATAGTTGTTATCAAGGTACCATTTCACATTTTGCAGGTTGATTGCAAACAGGTCAACAACCGCCTGGTGCGGCGCTGGGTTTGCGATCCCGAATGTTGATTTTACTTTGTAAAGATCTTCAACTACTTTTTCCTTTGGCATATCCGCAAGTTTCTGAAGCGCTTCTTTCATCTTGCGGTTCTTTTCAACATACGGTTTGTTATCCTTTGCAAAGTATTCCCAGCTCATTTTTTCAAGATCATTCATCAAAGTACCTTCTGGAGCAATCAGGTAATCAATTTTATACGCAGTGTTCAAAAGCAGGTATGAAATTCCGCCTGAGAATGCATCTTCGTTAAGCCCGGCAATTCTTTTAAGTGTATTATCAAGCCAGCTTTTAAAGAAATTATATTTTATTTCCTTTTCAGTTTCTGAAAGCAGCTCAACGTGTGAATTGCCAATTGAGCGGAGCATAGCAAAATCATCTGTTAATACGTCATCCTGTTTATCCGCTCGTGTTGCCAGCTCCTTCCATGCATAATAAAGCTTCCTCGGCGGCGCTGCCGGTACGGTTGAATCAAACTTAATGCATATCCTGTTATCTTTCAGCGCATAACGGCTGTAGAATAATGAGTAGTTCATCTCCATTAACCTGCGCATGAATGCTACTGAGAGCTTATCATACTCTGCAATATCAGCTTCGCATAGTACCCTGCCGTTATCAATAGTGCCGTGTATCATTTTAGAACCCTGCAGAAGCTCGAAGGTTATCTTATCGCCCTCTTTTTTAAAGTTAACGTTATTTGTATCGTCATCCCTTAAATAATTAAAGAACGCCTCATAGCTATCAGTGAATTTCTTTTCCAGAAACAAACGCTCTGAAGTGTTCCACGCTTCTACTTTTGCTTTCGCTTTAAAACTGTCTGAAAATCTTCCGAATGTTATCATGTCAGTATATCCCGCGCCATGCCTGCAGCTGGCAGGAAAGCGGAGATCCATTAAAAATTATTTTTCAAAAAAATTTACTTCCTTGTATATTAATAGCGGTGATTTGTTCTTCATAAGACTCCAAAAGTCATATCTTCCTATGCAGGACAATCAAACTTACGAACTATAATAGTCTTTAATTGACCAAAAGACTTTTGAAGTCTGATAAGCAATCAATCCTGCAAAATACTTTTTATCAAATATTTATTCAAAGCAAAAATATTCCCAAACCAGGGAAAAATTTACCCAATTGTTTCAATATTCAGACTTCAAAATACTTTTCTTTCGATACAAGACAACTAAACATTGAATCTCCTAATTTCTTTGATTAATAAACAGAATTTATTCCCAATAAGTTGTTGATGAAATTATTTTATCAACTAAATAAATTTTAATTCGTACCATACTCTCCCCTAATCTTTAATCAATTAATACTGCACTGAATATTAAATATTTACAGATTATTTTTGCGTGTAGTTCATAATTTATATGACAACAAAAAAACAAATACAATCAACACGATTTGGAGTATATGCCGTTATGACATATAAGGATAAATATATACTCATACAAAAAGGCAAAGGACCTTTTAAAGGCAGGTGGGACCTGCCCGGCGGTAAAACTGATTTCGGAGAAACGCCCGAAGAAACCCTGAAGCGGGAGATCAATGAAGAAACAGGGCTAAAACTGAAGGCATACAAGCTCGTTTCTGTGGAAGCATATACGCATGAAACAAAGAAAGAAAATTTTCATCATACCGGAGTAATTTTCCGCGCGGTAGCTAAAGATATTAAGAAATTAAAACGTGAACCCGACGGCAATGATTCCTTTGGCGCCGAAATATTTTCAGTCAAGGAAATTAAAAAGCTTAAACTCACACCGCTTGCGAAAATTGCATTGAAGAAAATTTAAAATATAAAAAGATTGCCTCCCAGACTCAAAGTAAAACAAAGTGAATGTTGCTATTGTAGTTCCTGGCTTGAATGCCATACTTAACGTAAGCTAAGGAACTGCCTGGCGCAATAAAAATCTTTAACCGCCAAGCGCGCAAAGTCACATAGAATATTAAAAGATTTCAACACAGAGGACATACGGGGCACAGAGAGGAATTACATCCTTTCTCACCGCAACAATAGTAGGATTAAACAGGGGTAACTTGTAAGTAACGTGGGTGATTTTTTTCAATGAAACCACCACTCAATTTATTTCCTTTACTTCATAAGAATCTATTTATAACTTTTTTTAATTTAATAAAATCGTGAAATTACCGATGCTACTGGTTTTTTAAATAAACATTTAAATATTTGTATGGATTTTGGAAAAGTAGAAGACAAAGAATTAAATAAAATAGATTTCACACTGCCAGATGACCCTCCCGATACAGAAAAAATTCTCGGAGCGCTTAAGAAGAAATTTACTGATGCGAAAAAGAAAAAGCAAAAGGTCTATATCGGCTGCGCAAAGTGGGGAAGAAAAGAATGGGTTGGCAAGATATACCCACTGAAAACAAAGGAAAAAGATTTTGTAGCCCACTACGTAAAGCAGTTCAACTCCATAGAACTTAATGCGACACACTACAGGATACCTGAGCCGGCATCAATTGAAAAATGGAAATCCGGCGCGGCGAAGGATTTTAAGTTCTGCCCCAAGTTCCCCCAGATGATAAGCCACATGAGGAGGCTTAAGAACTGTGAGCGTGAAACGGATGAATTCATAAGCGCAATATACGGCTTTGGCGGAAATCTTGGCACATGCTTTTTACAGATGCCGCCTAACTTTGCTCCAAAGAGTCTGCCAGATCTTGAAAAATATCTTAGGTCGCTTCCTAAAGACCTGAAAACTTGCGTTGAGTTCCGCCACCCTGGCTGGCTTGACAGAAGCGAAGAGGCAAATGCCGCATTTGAAATGCTGAATACTCTGGGAGCCGGAAGCGTTATCACCGATACTGCAGGCAGGCGTGATTGCTGCCATATGCATTTAACCAACGGAACTGCGTTTGTAAGATTTGTAGGAAATTCTTTGCATCCAACCGACTATGCAAGAATAGATGACTGGGTGAAGAGGCTGAAGAAATGGCTAAGCTCCGGACTTGAAGAGCTTTACTTTATGATGCACATGCATGATGAAAAAGATTCACCCGAGCTTGTTACATACACAATTCAGCAGATGAATAAGCATTGCAAGCTTGATGTAAAAGAGCCGGTATTCTATAATCAGGGTGAGTTGTTTGTGGATTAAAGAGCATAGTTATTATAAACGCATAAACCATAAGATCAATACTCCTTTACATAAAGTATTCAGAGAAATGATAATATATAAAATATCATCCGTTCGGGGTTCCGTTGTGGAAAATTTTTAATTTTCTTTCATTTACAATAAACACAATTAACAACAAAAATGCACGTATTTACCTTTGCAATCCCATTTACAATTATTTACGTATAAACAATCATGCATCAATTAACCAATCTAATTCATAAATAAGGAGAAATTCCAATGAAAAGGCTCACTTTCTTTTCGCTCATTATTGCGGTTGCCGGAGCAATTGCGATAATATTTAATGCGGGACCCATGGATGCTTCAAGCCACCGTGAAGCCCCGATAATCAGCACAGATCCGCTTGCTGATAATACAGATGTGTATGCATTTGTCAGTCCGGATGATACAACAAAGCTTAACATTGTTGCGTGTTATATTCCGTTTGAAGAACCATCAGGCGGTCCGAATTTTAACAGGTTCGGTACAGATATGATTTATGAAATTAACATTGATAATGTAGGTGACCGCATTGCGCATGTTGTTTACCAGTTTGAGTTTACAACCGTAACAGGGAACTCCAACACATTTCTTTACAATACAGGCGACGTAACATCATTAACAGACCCTGACCTGAATGTAAAGCAGACCTATACGGTAAAACGAATTGTAAATGGAATTACTATATGGACATCATCAGCGCTGCTGGTACCACCGGCTTATGTTGGCGGACCCGGTCATAACGATCCGGCTTATGCAGGACCAAATTCAATGTCCAATTATGCAGCTTTGATGTCTGCTGCAGTACAAAATCTGCCGTCAGGCGGCGGAAAAGTTTTTGCAGGACCCACAGATGACCCGTTCTATGTTGATCTTGGAGCAGCTTTTGATCTTCTTAAAATAAGAGGCGGCGCTCCCGGAGATGCAATAAACGGAAAAGATGCAGTTGCCGGTTACAACGTGCATTCATTAGTAATACAGGTACCTTTTAGTGATGTTACCAGGAACGGTAACCCTAATCCATCTGCCAATGATTCAAATGCTATAGTTGGTGTATGGTGTACATCAAGCCGCAGAACAACTACAGTAATTAATGCTGATGGCACAAGACTTGCGACCGGACCATTTATCCAGGTATCCAGGCTTGGAATGCCGCTTGTGAACGAAGTTGTATTACCGCTTAGCCAGAAAGACAGATGGAACGCAAGCTTACCGGTTGCCGATGCGCAATTTTTAACCTATGTTACAAATTCAGAACTTGCAGGACTTCTCAACGCTTTATATCCGCCATTGCAGGATATTCCTACATCAGGCAGAACTGATCTTGTGGCTGTTTTTCTAACCGGTGTTGCTGGACTTAATCAGCGTCCGCAGGATCTTATTACACCATCAGAACAGCTTCGCATTAATCTTGGCATTAACCCCGTTCCTGTTGCCAATGAAAACAGGCTGGGCGTAATTGCAGGCGATAATGCCGGATTCCCGAACGGCAGAAGGTTGAGAGATGATGTAGTTGATATTTCTCTAAGGGTTGTTGGCGGCATATTGCTTGGCGGTCCTTTTATAAACGGGTTAAACGATAAGCTTGGCGATAATGTAAAGCAAAATGATGTTGCATTCCAAACGATATTTCCATATTTAGCAATTCCGCATGATGGATATACAAATACGCACGGTAAACTTTATACGGGTACTATAGGTATCGGACCTAATGGCGGAAATATTCCCAAAACCGCAAGTTTAGGACAGAACTATCCTAACCCGTTCAATCCTTCAACACAGCTTAAGTACCAGGTATCAAAGACCCAGACTGTTTCGATAAAGGTTTATGACCTGCTTGGCAAAGAAGTACGTACGCTTGTGAATGAAGTAATGAATGCCGGTGAATACACGGCTCTATGGGATGGTAAAAACAATGCCGGAAATATTGTTTCATCAGGAACATATTTCTACAGACTTGAAACAGAAGACTTTGTTGATGCTAAAAAAATGATCTTATTAAAATAACATTCCAGTTTAAGCTGCGGGTGAGTTTTACCCGCAGCGTTTTTTTTATCTGCAAAGTGAAATGAAAAGTCTTAAACAAAACTCACAAGTTATGAAAAATAAAAAGATAATAATTACCATATTTTGTTTAGTCATTGTTACAGTAACTTTACTATTCTTGCTTCAGGGATCTCAATCAAAAGATAAAACAAATAATGTAAGAGGATTCTTAGACAGCAGGCTTAACTATGTGCCAAAATCCAATGCATCGGTTGATAAGTATATCAGCGAATTGCAGTACCAGGTTCAGGGAAATTCCAACAGCACTTCGTTATACTGCAAGCTTGGCGCGGCATATTTACAAAAAGCCCGCGAAACCAGCGACCCTACATACTATTCCAGAGCAGAGGAAAATCTTTTAAAAGCCAATGAGCTTTCTGACAAAAATTTTGAAGCCATGTACCAGCTTGGCACACTTTCGCTTGCAAGGCATAACTTTGAAGAAGCTATTGAATGGGGAAATAAAGCAAAAGAGATAAATCCGTATAATTCAGCAATTCGCGGAGTGATATTTGACGCTCTGATAGAAACCGGCAAGTATGATGAAGCAGAAAGAACTCTTCAGGAAATGGTAGATCTTAAGCCAGACCTGAACGCATATTCCCGAATTTCATATTATCGCGAATTAAGAGGTGATATAGAGGGGGCTATTACTGCAATGAGAACAGCTATAAAATGCGGCGGTCCAAATGCTGAAAACACTGCCTGGTGCCGTGTACAGCTTGGCAACCTATACCTGAACCAGCAGCAGCTTGATAGCGCTGAAGCCCAATACCAGACAGCAATTGTAGAATTTCCATACTTTTACCAGGCGCTTTTATCTCTTGGTAAACTTCAGCTTATCAGAAATGATCTTGAGGGAGCTGTGGATATGTATAAAAATGCAATTGAATCAAACCCAACACCGGATATTATGATAGCTTTAGGTGATGTATATAAAATTATGGGTGATAACCAAAAAGCTGAAGAACTTTATCAGGATGTAAGATTTATTAACACAGTGTTTAAGCAAAACGGGGTTGATACAGATATAGAGCTTGCACTTTTTGAGGCAGATCATAACACAGACCTTAAAGGCGCTTTAAAAGATGCGGAAGCATCTATGATAAAAAGACCGACAATAAAAGCAGCTAACACACTTGCATGGCTGCAATATAAAACCGGTAACTATTTTGAAGCTGAAAAAAACATTCAGTTTGCATTAAAGCTTGGTACAAAAGATCCTTTAATGTATTACCATGCAGGCAAGATCTATGAAAGAGTTGGAGAGCCCGAAAAAGCCAGGCAGTATCTTGAGTATGCTTTAAAGATTAATCCGCAACTAAAAATTTTAATCAATTAATTACATACGGGAATAAAGCAATGAAAATTAATTTCAGGATATTATCTACTGTGTTTATTTTAGCGGCAATTTTTATACCCGCCATTGTTTATTCTCATCCGGCTGACCTGGTTAATATTTCCCCGGTAGAAGTTGGCTGGATATATCTGAAGCTTGGTTTTACACACATTGTTCCCTACGGGCTCGATCATATACTATTTGTGCTCGGATTATTTTTTCTGAGTCCGCACATAAAACCTCTTTTAAAACAAATTACAGCTTTTACTGTTGCTCACTCAATTACACTTTCACTTGCAATGTTTAATATTGTATCAGTTCCTGCGGGAATTGTTGAACCCGTCATCGCTTTATCGATAATCTATATTGCTGTTGAAAACATAAGGCAACAGAAGCTAAATTCGTGGAGGCTTATTGTGGTTTTTGTTTTCGGGCTTGTTCACGGGCTTGGTTTTGCAGGAGTTTTAAAAGAGCTTGGTCTCCCTAAAACACAATTCATAAATGCGCTGATTACTTTTAATATTGGTGTAGAGCTTGGTCAAATAGCGGTAATATTTATTGCTTATGTAATAATCGGGTTGTGGTTTAAATCTAAGGAGTGGTATCACAGACGCATAATTGTGCCGGCATCAGCAGCAATTGCAATTGTTGCATTATACTGGGCGATTGAACGCGTTTTTTGGAGTTAAGAATTATGTTTTGAGTTGTGTATAATCTTCTCAGCGGCAAGTTTACCGGATAATATGACAAGCGGGATCCCCCCACCCGGGTGAGCTGAGCCCCCTGTGAAATAAAGTCCTTTATAATATTTTGAGATATTTGGCTGGCGTAAAAATGCCGCTTTTCGTTTGTTTGATGATATTCCATAAATACTGCCCCTGTAGCTTCCAGTTTGTTCCTCAATATCCTGAGGTGTCATAACGGATTCGTATTCTATTTTATCTTTTATATCATATCCTGTTAAATCTTTTATTTTGTCCAAGAGGGTTTGTTTTATGGCTTCAAGACCCCCTCTTAGTCTCCCCCTGAGAGACCAGTTCTTCGACCTATCAGGGGGAGATGATAATGTGTTCGGCGCGTTTATCATCACAAACCAATTCTCTTTCCCCCGAGGGGCATCACCCTGCGAAAATTTTGAAGAGATGTAAATATATATGGTAGGGTCAGTGGGATAGATTTTTTTATCAAACAATTCTTCAAATTCATTTTTGTAGTTGCCTGAAAATAAAATGTTATGTGTATCAAGTTTATCTGAGTTGATATTTACACCCCAGTAAAACACAAGAGCAGAAGATGAAGGTTCGAGTTTATTATATTTCTTTGCGGCTTTGGTGTGGTTATCATTCAGCAATTTTCCATATGTAGAATAAACATCTGCATTGGAAATTACAGCATCAGATAATATTTCATTCCCTCCTGTTACAATACCGTTAACCCGTTTACCTTCAGTTATAATTTTAGTAACAGATGAATTAAAGCGGAACTTCACCCCCTTTTTTAATGCGAGCTCGTAGAGTGCATTGGTCAGCATATGCATACCGCCTGTGACATAATATCCGCCGATACTGTACTCAACATGTGAAATGATATTCAGTGTTGCGGGACACTTGTACGGATCAGAGCCGTTATATGTTGCATAGCGGTTGAATAACTGAATGATACGTTCATCTTTAAAGAATGAACGGTTAGCTTCGTTCATAGTGCGGAGGGAATCAATTTTTGGCAGCTTGAATAAAGTCTTTAATGCTTTTTTGTTTGAATATGTTTTTAAGCTGTAAAGGTCATTAAATAAAAAAATATCTGAGGTAAGATCATAAATGGTTTTGCAATATATTTGATACTTATATAATGCTTCGGGTTTTTCATTTGTATTTGAAGCAATTTGCGCTGCAAATTTTTCTTTATCAGAATAAGCATTAAGTATAGTGCCATCGGGATAGAAGTATTTGCATAAGTTATCAAGTTTGTTGAGGGCTATCCATTTGGCGGGATCTTCGTTTACTGAGGTAAATAGCTCATTAATTACAAAAGGCATAGTCAGGAGCGAGGGACCTGTATCAAAGCGGTAGCCATCAAGCGTTAATGAACGGGCTTTGCCGCCTGGGGTGGAGTTTTTTTCGTAAACGGTAACATCAAATCCATTATGGGCAAGACGAATTGCAGCGGATAGACCGCCCAACCCGGAGCCGATTATGGATATTGATTTCATTTAAATTAGAAATAGAAAGTTGAGCATTGACACAGTCAATGCAGTCCAAAAAGAAGCTAAATAGGGAGACTCCCCTTTATTGGCGCTATGCCTTGCTGAGTGAAACGAAGAAAGATTGCCGAAGGACTTTACGTTCACCAACAAAATTAGTTATGTTGTTGGTCAACTTAACTCAAAAACGAGTCTGGAAAACAAGTCAAGCAAACTGCAGAGTAGTCGTAGGACCAACAATGGTGGATAATGTTTGGATACCCGCTTTCGCGAGTATGACATAAATTACATATCAAAGTTCATGTTGGGGTATAATGAACGCAGGCGTTCGTGATGTTTTGAATCAGGCAGACGCGAGAATCTTTTGCGTTCACTGCGGTTAATTAAATACAGACCCGTAAGCTTAAGTTTTTCAGCGGTGCTTACAAACCTTCTGCCGGAATATACATCATAGCCGTATGCTTCAATTTCTTTGAGTATGCTGGAATATATTTTATACATCAATACTACGGTTGTCCTGGAGCCGTCATTAGTGAGGTAAGGAAAGCCGTGTGTGGAAAGCTCATAATATGCGCGCGCCCTATCAATATTATAGCGCATCAACATTGCAAAATTCTCGTTCATTCTGCCGTTTTTAATATCATCTTCGCTGTATTCAAACCATTTTAACTCTTCCTGCGGAATATAAATGCGGTTCATCTGGTAATCTTCCTTAATATCGCGCAATATATTTGTAAGCTGCATAGCTTTACCAAGATATACAGCATATGGCAAAGCCGCTTTATGAGAGTAGCCGAATATTTCAGTCATTATTAATCCGACAACCGATGCAACTTTATAACAGTAGTTTTCAAGTTCCGGAAAAGTGTTATACCTGCTGTGCTCGGTATCCATGCAAACGCCTTCTATGAGATCGGTGAAATATTTTCTGGGGATATTATATTTTATAACCGTATCAGCAAATGCGGATTTTTTTATAATCTTCTGTGGCGTTTGGCTATATACTTCATCTAGAAATGAATTCAGCTCTCTGAACTTTTCACGGATGTTATCTACAGATGGTGAAATGCCGGTATCTACAATATTATCGGCATAACGGCAGAAGGTATATACCGCATATGCGGCGGCGCGCTTTTCCTTTGGCAATAAGAAAGATGAAAAATAAAAGCTCTTTGCAAAATTACGAGTGTAATCTTTGCACTCATCATAGGTGCAGTTGATTGGTGTTACAAGTTTTTCAGAGAGTAGAATTTGTGTCATTTGTGATTAGTTTACCCTCACCCCCTGTCCCTCTCCCATAGAGAGAGGGGAGAGGTATGCCAGATTTTAGCAATATCACCCCTCTCCTTTCAGGAGAGGGGAAGGGGGTGAGGTTATTATATTTTTAATGTATCATTTTATCTACAATTTTTGCTGATGAAAGCACACCGGGCAGACCCGCGCCGGGATGAGTACCTGCGCCGACAAAATAAAGGTTCTCAAAATCTTCTGACTTGTTATGAGGGCGGAACCATGCTGATTGTGTGAAGATCGGTTCCACTGAAAATGCCGAGCCAAGATAGCTGTTTAATGTATTCTGAAAATGCAGCGGATCAATATAATGCTCTGCAATTATATTTTCTTCAAGATCCGGCAGGTATGTTTCCCCGAGGAACTGCATAATCTTATCTCTGTACGGTTTTGCCTCAGTCTTCCAGTCAGTCCCTGATGCTAAATGCGGAACGGGTGAGAGGACATAGAATCCTTCACAGCCTTCAGGCGCAATTGAGCTATCAGTGATAGTTGGCATGTGCAAATATAATGAAAAATCTTCAGCTAAAATCTTACGTTTAAATATATCATTTAGCAGTTCTTTATAGCGCCTACCTAATATTATGTTATGATGCGCAATATCGCCGGAATTGTACCTTTTTTTAGTGCCAAAATAAATTACAAATAGTGACATGCTGTACCGCATATTCTCAATTTTTTTATTCGTGTACTTGCTTCGGTACTGTTCGTCTATCATGCTACGGTATGTGTAAGCAACATCAGCATTTGATACAACGGAATCTGCCGGAACGAAGGTATCATCAGCAAGTTTTATGCCGTTTACCCTTTTGTTCTTTAAGGTGATCTCTTTTATTTCGCTGTTGTAATGAATCTTTCCGCCAAGCTCTTCAAAGAATTTCACAAGTCCGGTAACAATTGTACCCGTACCGCCCATTGCGTAATGAATACCCCACTCACGCTCAAGATAATGAATTAACGCATAGATGGAAGTTGTATCAAATGGATTTCCGCCAACTAAAAGCGGGTGGAAGGAAAAACAT
>JANPBV010000309.1:0-1544 GCA_031430615.1 Ignavibacteria bacterium
CAATGGAAGTTATCTTGGCAAGAACCAGCCTGATTATATGAAAACCGGTGGCGCCGGCTGTAATGATTGTCATGTTTCTGCTGATAAAGTAGTAAAGCCAGATAAAATGATATGCTTAAAATGCCATGAAGCGGGATATGAGGACCAGATGGGTGAGTGGAAAACTGATGTTAAGAAAATATCGGGTGAGTTGAGTGAATTGATACAAAAGACAAAAGGGTTAGAGTTAAGCAATGAAGAGAAAGCTGAAGTGGAAGATGCAAAGAAAGTATTAAACCAAATCACTTCACATCAAAGCATTTACGTTCATAATTATGATCTTATTACAACTGTGCTTAATGAAAAGAAAAAGAAACTTAAGAACTTCGTTAAGTAATGAAATTTAAATAAAAAATAATTAAATTAACAATAATTAAATTCTTTAAACAAAATACTCATAAAGAGGTAAATAAATGAAAACCAAAATAACACTAGCGGTTCTGCTTGTTATGGCATTTACAGCATATAGTTTTAATTTTTTTGATTATGCTCATAAGGCTATAACAGGTAAATATGTTGGAGCTACAACCTGTGTAGGTGCATGTCACAAATCAGATAGCCAGGGCAAACAGCTCGATATCTGGCAGAACAGCAAACATTCACAGGCTTTTAAAACACTTCAGACACCTGAAGCTGATAAAATTGCTAAAGATAAAGGATTTTCAACTCCCGCTGCTGAAACACCGCAATGCTTAAAATGTCATACACTTGGTAAAGATATTGACCCTGCTGAGCTTGAAGATACATTCAAGAAAGAAGACGGCGTGCAGTGTGAAACATGCCACGGTCCCGGTTCGGAATACAAAAAGCTTGCAATTATGAAAGATAAAGAAAAATCCAAAGAGAACGGCTTGATAGTTCATGATGATAAAACTGCATTTTGCACAACGTGTCATAATTCAGAAAGTCCTTCATTCAAAGGATTTAATTATGATGAAATGTGGGCAAAGATAGTTCACAAAAAACCGTAGTCTGTAGTACACAGTTTCAAAAGTGAGTTAATAAAATTAATAAAGTATTTTATAGTATATATAACGATTCACTAAAACAAATTAGAAATGAAACCTAAACTACTATTGCTGGTGGCAGCATTCCTTTTTACAGGGAGTCTTTATGCGCAATCAGTAAATTTCAGGTTTAATAATTATTTTTACGCCTGGCAAAGGATTGATAGCCTTTCAAACGAATCAAGCGCCAAAACAACCCATTTAAGAGGATATCAAAACTATCTTCTTGAATTCTCGAGCGGTCAGTGGAGCTTTAATACACTAGCCCAGACTGAAGAAGATGTTATCAAAAAAGTTGGCAGAGGTTTTGCATACAGATTTTATAACTTCTATGTAAAAGGCTCAAATTTATTTGGCGTGCTTGATGTGAAACTGGGAAGGCAGAATATCTTTGCCGGAACAGGCAAAGGAACACTTGACGGATTGAACCTGAAAGTGAAAGCCGGTAAAAATAAAGAATACCAGTTCAGTTTATATGGAGGAGCCCTCGCTCCATCT
>JANPBV010000310.1:0-2095 GCA_031430615.1 Ignavibacteria bacterium
GAAAACGGCTGCCTGTAAGTACCTGCTGCCAATAGGTTCTTCAATATTTGATGGCGAATTCATGTTATTTATATCAGGTACGTATGTTTTTATATCATTAAAATAAGTTTCATTTATCAGATTATTTCTCTCTAGTCTATAAATATAAGAATGCCTTTCTGCATTATTAAAACTCATAATTGCAGGACCCCAAGCTGTAAGTTTTTGATTAATGCTTTTTATCTTCTCCCATTTTTGCTGACCATAAGCATTTGTTAAGCGGGGGACAAGAAGGGGATTGATTAAATTAGTACAAGGTTCCGGGTCCACTATACCCCTTGCATAATTACCGGTTCCTAAACAACCAAACGCACCATACCAAAAATACAGCGTACCTTTTGAACCATATGTAACAGGTAATAATGTCGTCATTTCCATCTCTTCATTAGTCGGCTCCCTTAATGCCTCCTCGCCGGCGGTGTACCATAAATGAGTTTGAGGCATATTTATATAGCTGATATTATTCATTTTCGATAACGTATCCATTGTTTTTACATACCATGAAAAAAATCCTTTTTTAGTGAAAATATTTGTGCCTTCTGCGTCAAGATGATCCTGCAGCCAGCTTTCATAAACCGCAGGAGTACCCGGCTCTCCTAGCCTTCCCTCTGATGTATTATAGTCGCTTAATGGCAGGGTATTAGGCACTCTTGAATCATTGTAATTTGTGCCTGCTATTACGCCGGTCAGCGCATATGGTTCTGAAAGAACCTGTGATTCACCAACTCTGTTAATAAGGTAATCAGAAATATGCCGGGCGCTTACTTTATTATTGCCTACATACTCATACGGCAGGTGCAGCAGATACTGCTGTAAATTTACCATACTCATTAAAGAAAGATTTGGGTTGCCTGAATACAGCTTTAATTTCTGGCTTACATCTGCCATACATGGTATATGGTTAAACTCAAACTCTTCAATGTAAAACTTTAAAGGCGAATTGTTAGTATTAGCAAGCGATGCCTCCCAATGAAGCCAGTTATCATATTGTACCCAGTTTTGATTAAGGGGGTTATTACTCAACAGATCATGAGCCACGTCATTATCCACCCTCACATAATCTATCCACATATCGCAGGTTCCGTACCAGTAAACCTGTATATCCATTTTGTTGGAACCGTCAGTTGGGTAATTTCCGCGTGAATTAAACGCCCATCCACCATCATTTGGGTTAAATGCATTTGTTGTATATGGATATACTTTATTAATTATTAATTCGTTATCTAAACCCCAAAAATTAAATTCTTCTTTGTAATTTCCATCATAGTTTCCTGAAGTATTTTTAAAATGTTTTGCTCGTAATATTACGCTTTTAATTGTATTCCCGTTATAGTTTATTACATCAATACGGCAAATAGGCTCTTCGTAATTTACCGGATTATCAATAAAAATTTTATCTGCCCTAATGCTGGGTTTTATATGCCAGTCATATACGTTATCACCCGGCGCCTGTCCAATAGGACTTCTGGTATTACACTGTTCGCTGTTTGTCATCAGTCTATCAACAACATAGCCCGGACTGTTATTTCCACCTGAAGGTAAAGTCAAACATTTTTTTACCCATGCGCCGCCGCCATAAGTTGTGTTATCCTGCCAGTCGCTTCCTGTATGGGTAACATTTGGTGCATTTGAATTAAATGCATAGAACCAAAGGTCAGGGTTTAAGTGAGTGGATTCACACTGGTAATCACTTCTCTGTCCAAATGCAAGCTGATCTATCTTAGGTCTTTGCATTAAAGTCCGCATATTATTCTGCCCGTTAATACCCAGCCTGCCCGTAACAACACCGGAGTATGTATTATATGTGTTGTATAGGTTATCAACACGGTCTTGGGCAGGTACAACATACCAATCCCACCCTGAAGAGTTAGCATCGTTATACCTGTCAACTCCCGCATATTTATGCCAGACATTTAATCCAAGATCTGATAGGTTGTTATAAGTTAAATCCTGCGCGCAATCCATAGCTCCTAAAAGATATTCATTGCAGATGTTTCCCTCAGGAGGCGGAAACATCTGGATAGAATTTTGAGAGCTAAAACCTGAAGCGGTGATA
>JANPBV010000311.1:0-5781 GCA_031430615.1 Ignavibacteria bacterium
CTTTTTTTAATGAACCTCTTATCGAAATATATTATTATTTAGCTGTTCTGAGTGTAAATTTTAAAAAAGCACTATATTTAAAAGTAAATTTTATATTTAATAATCAATATTCTCAATTTAGTAATGAAGTAAATAAAGAAATTATTGTCACATTGGCTAATATTGTAATATTTATGGAGTCAAAGTTATCTTTTACCTTTCACAAAACAGAAATATTAAGATTACATAGCTTAATGTATAAGCAAAATCTTTGTACTGACCTGAATGGTTATTTATTATTAGGATTTTTTTTTAATTACCTCGATATTTTATTGGATACCGACAAATTAGATGAAGCAGAAGAATTCATTAAAAAAAATAAAGATAGATTGGGGCAATTTAGGTACAAACAAGATCATATTAATTATTTTTATGCAAAAATCTATTTTATACGAAAAAATTTTAATGAATCACTTATATACCTGAATAGAATATCCAAAAAGGACAACTTAATTTATATTCAAAAAAAACATTACCAATTAATGGTACTCTTTGAATTGAACTCATTTGTAGAGTTAGCTAATGAGATTGATGCGCTTAAGAAATATATCAGTAGGAATCTTAATAATCATATCCCTCGTATAGATAGTTTAATAAATTTATTAACAACCATAGAGGTTATTACAAACTCTATTTCAAATAAAATAACTTTAGAAAAACTTCAGACAAAGTTACTACAACATAGCAAATTTGTAGGTAGGACTTGGTTAATCAAAAAGATTGACGATAGATTAAAAGTACTTTAACCTTCTTACTCCACAACCCTCCATAGGCGGAATGCAATAGGCAGGCAAGCAGGAAAAAAAGTTTCACGCTTTTATTTTTTGCTTTTTTACTTTTTGAAATCATGCGAAGTATGATTGAAATCCGGCTCTGACGGATGCCTTTTTATTTAACGAAAACCATTTTCTTACTCTCAATAAACTCGCCATCAGCCTGCATTGAGTAAAAATACACTCCACTTGCAAAATTGGATGCGTCAAAATCTACAAAATCTTCAAGTGCCGCAAAGCGCTGTTCATTCAAAATTGTTCTTACTTCCCTGCCTGCAACATCATATATAGTAATTTTAACATTAGCTGTCCTTGGTACATTAAATACTATCCTTGTTTTTGGGTTGAACGGATTTGGATAATTCTTAACCAGGCTAAAACTCCCCGGCAGGTTAACATTATTACCTTCGGTGGAATATTTTATTATAACGCTCCAACCAAGCAAAAATCCGCCATCCTGAAAACCGTTATCAGTCACCCGCAGCTTCCACTCACCTAAAGAATTCTCACCATCAAAGAGCCACAATTTCTCAATAGGTCTGAATGTACCTGTATATGGGGGCTGAGCAAGTGAGCTATCTATTGCAATACCCGCTTCATCATCAAAATAAGTATCAGTAAAGTTATCGCCATCCCAGCCAACACCGCCGGCTAGAATAATTTCAGTTCCTGATGGTGATATTAAACTGAACGAAAGATCAGCATCAAAAGTATGCTGAACATTAAGCAGTACATTAACATCAAGTATAGTTTTATTTACCGGGTTATTTAGTATCGAAACAAATGAGGTCTCTCTATCGGCAGTTATCCTTAAAGGTACATTAGAGCTTGCTAAGGTTGAATCATATTTATTTGTATTGCGAACAAACATAAATTTTCCGGGCTGATTTCCTCCGGGTGGGTTCACACCTGAGCCTCCCAAAGGATAAGTAATGTAATTTGGCACCGGGACAATATCCTGTGCAGCCAGATAGTAGTACATACCTTCGCTGTATGGCACAGTTGGGAAAGTAAACCTGTACCGGTTTTCACCTACCACGCTTCCTAATACTACTTGTATCTGGTTTGATTGTATTGTTTTATAATATAAACGGGGTCCGTACGGATTTGTATTCAACCCAACATTATCAGTTATAACGGCATCAACAGTTATTGGCGAGGTATACACATTCGATTCAGGCGGATATATGGTAAGTATAGGCGGCACCTGGTCATAAATTACAGTTGGTCCCGCGGGTGTGTTATCAAGACATATCTTAGCGTCAATTAATCCATAACCCATCTCTTCATTCCACGAACCATTTTCCTTCTGTATATTATAGCTGTAATTACCAACCCTTCTTGCGTTACGTTCAATTATATTTTTTACTTCAATGCCCGAAAGATTTATATTCTTGCAAAGCATTAATGCGGCTACACCTGCCGCCATAGGCGATGAATCAGAAGTGCCGTTACCGCATACGCACCATCCGCCTCCAAGCTCTGTAGTTCCAATAAATGTACACGGCGCAACTATTTCCATTCCCTCGCCATAACATGCTCCCCAATCCTGAAAGCCGCCATTGTTATCACAGCTTATTTTACTTTTTCTCTGGTAACAGGGGCTTATTCCCCCAACTCCAATTACTTCCTGCATAGATGCCGGATAAAGAACCTGGTTTGTATCAGCATTGCCGGACCCTCCAAAAACAATTGTTCCTTTTCCGCTTCTGCCGTAATAAACCGCATTTTGTATCGCGAATGTTATCAGCGAACCCGGAATTCCTCCGCCCCAGCTGCAGCTTATCACACCGCCGCCGTGCTGCCACGCCCAGTTTAACCCTTTTGCAAGTATCAGATCAGTTGTGAATCCCTGTGGGAAAGGACCAAATACTCTTACAGGCATTATCTGGCATGTAAAAGCTATCCCCGCATTGCCCGCTATATTATTTCCTACAGCAGAACAAATCCCGCTTACACCTGTACCGTGATAATATTCGTCATACGGTTTCTGATCATTATCATAAGCATCGTACCAGAAATCTCTGCTGCATAAGTTAGGTCTAAGATCTGTATGATTCGTATCAATTCCTGTATCTACAATTGATATCATTACGTTTGGATTGCCTGTTGTAACATCCCATGCATTTATCATGTTCATATCACAGCCCGGTATACCCTGTACATTCTGGGGAATATTAGTCCCGGTGTTCCTGATATTCCACATTCTGGGGATAAGAGTGTCATTAGGTGTAAGAGCTCCGCTGGTATTATTGCTGATTTCTGTGTGTTCAGATTCACTGTTATTTTTCTCAACTTCAAGAAGCATTCCGGTACGTATAAAATTGGGATGAGCAAATTCAACAAATTGCGTAACAGCAAATCGGTTTGCAAGATCAAAAACATCATCGCTGCTTGATGGATCAATTGAAACTAAATAAGTATTATCAAACGATGATACCTGTTCAATTACAGTGGAGCCAAATAGTTTATTCAGATTTGAAATATCTTTAGCTGAAACATTTTCTTTGAATTTAACAATCACCTCACCTGTAGAAAAATGCAGTACTTTATCATTATACCCATAGCATACCCCCTGGTATGATACCGACCGGTATGATGCCAGTTTTTGCTTAATATTGCTTGTCGCGAATGGATCCTGCAATACATTATCTTTCAGCTCAATTAATGATACTGCATATTTTGAACTCCCTGTTGATGATGCTGTAAAGTAATTTTTTGATTTAGTTAAAGGTGAAATTATTCCGGTTACCCTATCCATTTCCTGATTTGTGGTATTATCCTTAAATCTAACGGCTATATAATTACTTACATCGCTCATGTAGAGTCTTTGCCCCAGGTGGGTTATGTAATGGTCTTTTGCATATGTATTAATAGAAAATATAAAAGATAGTACGATAAATGTATTAACTGCGTGGGAAATAATTGCTGAAATTTTTGTTTTCATAAATTTAGCAGATTCTGTATTATTTTATATGACTAAATTAATGAAAAAAAACGAGTAAAAGTATATCCTAAAAAGTGAGGTTACTAACGGATAAATACACCCATAAAATATTGTTTTCGACCTCACCCCTTTACAAGGTTGTAAACCCTAACCCCCTCTCCTATAAGGAGAGGGGGGGATTTCTTGACTTTTTTGTATCTCCCCCTCTCCCTTTGGGAGAGGGCTGGGGTGAGGGTAATGAATTTTTATTCGTCATCGTAATCCATCAGCCTGCGCTGTTTCTTTTTAATGCTTTGCTTCTTTTTGCCTTCAAGTATTTTCTCTTTTACCGATAGGCTTTTAACTGTTTTTATTCTGAACTTTTCTTTTATCAGAGCCTTATCAAGCATTTTTACGAACTTTTCAATTACTTTCTTCTTATTGCCAAGTTGCGTTCTTTCAGTCTGCGAAGTAATACGTATGTTTGATTCTCCATCAATTTTGTTATACAATTTTTTATGTAATATCGCCTTAACTTCATCATCAATTGTCATTGAGCCGTTAATATTGAAGACAAGCTCAACCTTAGTTTCAACTTTATTTACATTCTGCCCGCCCTTGCCGCCGCTTCGGGAAGTGTTGTATTTTACTTCCTTTAATACTTTATTCAGATCAATGTTATTTATCATATCTTTATACTTTATTAGCTTTATGATTTACTGTTCTACCGGGTTGAATCCTTTTCCAAGTTTTGATGTCTTTTTTAAAGACTTTACCACATAGCTTTTGGCTTTATCAATTGAGGTTATAAGATTATTACCCAATGCAAGGTTTGCCGTTATTGCTGCTGAAAGCGTACACCCTATACCGTGTGTATTTTTGGTTGAAACATAATTTGTGCTGAAAAGATAAAATCTCTTCCCGTCAAACAGAACATCAGTGCCGAGCGGTAGCCCCATAGAAGATTTTAAATGCCCGCCTTTTATCAGAACATTTTTCGCGCCAAGCTCCCGCAGCATTACAGCAGATGTTTCGAGATCTTCTCTTGTATCTATTTTCATTCCCGTTAAAATTTCAGCTTCGGGGATATTTGGTGTAATAAGGTAGGTAAGTTTAAGCAATTGTTTCTTCAATGCTGAAATACCCTTTTTATCAAGCATTGTGTATGAATTCTTGGAAAGGATTACAGGGTCAACTATCAGCTTAATGTTTTTCTTTTTCTTAAATGCCTGCGCAATTACTTCAATTGATCCGGCAGAAACCAGCATGCCTGTTTTAGCCGCTTTAATATCGAAATCATCGAATACACTCTTTAATTGAGCCGTTACAGAAGTTGAGGGCATTGTATATGATGATTGAACCCCTTTTGTGTTTTGCGCGGTTACGGCTGTAACAACGGAGAGGCCATACACACCATGATTTCTAAAAGTTTTTATATCGGATTGGATTCCCGCGCCTGCGCCTGAATCAGAACCGGCAATTGTTAATACACATTTTTTATTCTTGATCTTACTTTGCGGCATACATTTTTTTCCTTAATTCTTTAATAGTTTTAACCGGCTCACTGCTTTTTAAAACTGAACCTATAAAAGCTGCTCCATGTACTCCGGTTGAGATAACTTCATTAATATTTTCGGGACCAATTCCGCCAATAGCCAAAACCGGTATTTTGATCTTTTCAACAATTCGTTTTAAATTTTCTGTTCCTTCGGGTTTATCAGGTTTATGTTTTGAAAAAGTTTGGAATATATGACCATACCCAATATAGTCAGCGCCTTCTATTTCTCTTTGTATCGCTTCTTTCAGTGAATGTGCAGTACCGCCAATAATTTTTGTCCTGCCCAGAAGTTTCCTTGCTTCTGTCACAGGAATATCTTCCGTTCCTAAATGAACTCCATCAGCGCCGGATACCATCGCAACATCTACTCTATCGTTAACAAGGAATAGAACATTATTCTTTTTGCAAAGTAACGATATTTTCCTTGCTGTCTCAATTAATTCACATGTTGACATGGATTTATCGCGTAACTGAATAATATCAGC
>JANPBV010000312.1:0-2379 GCA_031430615.1 Ignavibacteria bacterium
GAAATCAGTGTTCGGTGTAATTTCAAAGCTATTGTATTCTGCTTTATTATAAGACGCTTTCTCAAAATTAAGATCAAGTATAGTTCTTGCTTCGCACAAAGCCGCCTGTGTAACCTCAAAGTATCCGTTAGCATCAGTTACTGAAAGGACATTTGACTTCCCGTCTAGTAATTTTACATTACTTAATGGTTCACCTGAAACATCATCTACAACATACCCTAAAAGAAGCGCTGCATCAGGTTTGAGGAGTGATTTAATCCTTTGGGTATTCAGCATTTGGTTACTTGATAAAGGGTCAAGGAATATATCATACTTAATTTCGTTTTCATCAATTGAAAATCCTGTTTGCGAGCTTACATATCCTGATTTAAAAGCTGTTATCATATATGAACCTGCATTCAGATTTGCTGAATAAGAATTATTGTTACTAGTATTTAAAGAAATTATGTTCTTAGGATTATATGCATCAGAAATCAGCAAATGATCAGGTGTTATAGAACATCCTGTTTCACTTGAAAAGAATTTAAGTTCTATCAAGCCAGCATATGAATTTGATGGTATTGCAATTGTAAGGTATAATAAGATAATTAAAGCAGCATGTAATGATCTTTTCATTTATCTTTAATTTTATTGACTAAAAATACTCAATAACTTAAGGAAATGAAATAGTAATTGTTGTAAATAATTGTTTCTAAGAAAGCAAACCTGACAGGTCTTAAAGACCTGTCAGGTTTGAGAATACCTGGAGTCATCTGATGAATTTCTATTTTACCAATGCGGCAAACTTTTCTACAGGTTTAATTATAGTATTATAGCCTTTATATTGCCGTGGTAATTTATCGTAGTCAATCTCATCTAGATTAACAAATAGTACTATATTCTTGTTCTTTCCGGAAATTTTCGCTTCTATGCCCCACACACCTTTTTTATTCAGCCAAATATCAGAGAACTGGTCAATCAATTTTTCAAAATTTAAAGTATTCATAATTTATATCGAAATTTGTAATTGAGCTTCTACATTCTTAAATATATTTGCAAAAGTATAAGTTCCATCTCCTGCAAAAACAATTCCAACAATTTCGTTAGTTTTCTTTCTGAAAACAAGGCTACCTGAATCACCAGGAAGCGAAAAAGGGAAACCAGCTTTGCCTAAAATTGTAATACTGCTTCCAAAATTCAAAGTACCTAAACCTGGATATCTTACCCTGTGCCTAAAGCTACTATTCGAAATAAATCCCTCTGTATAGCCTGTAGTAATACCAACTTTATATACTTCCATTCCTACAATAGGATTTAATGAACTCTTTGGCTTTTTCCTTCCCCATTTTAATTGAATATCATCACGTATCCAGCAAACAGCAGCATCGATAGTATTTATGTTAGGAGGTAAGAGCAAATCAATCTTTTTATAAAAACCTCCAATTGCAATGATGCCAGCACCTGTATCATATAAAATTTTATCGTTAACTTTCGCTGAATTAGAAAGGCCAAATACATGGTTATTTGAAATGGCCAGCCTGTAATTCGATAAATTATCTGAAACGTAGCCTCCAAGAGTTCCCCAACCATTAAGTTTAAAATGTTTAGCAGGATTTCCTGATACTATAGAAGGTTTACTTTGTACTCTCGCATAACTCTTAAATCCATTTGTTTTAATAAACCTATAACCGATGTTAAGTTTATTTAATGTTTTCCTTAAGTTTGAAGTATTAAATTTCATGCCGACAAATAATTCAAGTATCTTAGAAGAGTTCTCGGAAGAAACTCCTATTCCCCAGATTTTTTTATCTATTCCAGAGTCTAATATAGTATATGCTTCTCCAAATGATGCAGCTTTATTAAAACTCGGAACATTATCCCAAACTATTTTTTGAGCTAGTAGATTCGTCAGGTAAGATATATTTTTATTAGTCATAGTTTTATTATTTAATATGCCCACTTAACCAATATCGAGCCCCATGTGTAGCCGGCGCCGAAACTTGAGAGTATTAAGTTATCACCTTTTTTAATTTTGCCGTCTGCCCAGTATTCGCTTAGGCATAACGGTATTGTAGCCGCTGTTGTGTTGCCGTATTTATGGATATTCACCATAACTTTATCCTGCGGCAGACCCATTCTATCAGCGCATGCCGTTAGGATCCGCATATTTGCCTGATGCGGTACGAGGTATGAAATATCTTCAGGATTTAGTCCGTTGCGCACCATAATTTCATGGGAAACATCCGCCATACCTTTAACGGCATCCCTGAATACATGTTTACCTTCCTGGTAAACATAGTGCCAATCCTTATCAACAGTATCATGTGATGATGGATTCAGGCTTCCGCCGCCCATCATATGCAGGTATTTTCCGCCTTTGCCATCAACATGCATATTGGT
>JANPBV010000313.1:0-3519 GCA_031430615.1 Ignavibacteria bacterium
AATAATTATCAATAATATAAATATTGATAATATCAATTATTCAGATTTAATTACCCGGATACAAACAGCAATAGAAGGGGAAACACAAATTTCAATAGCTTATGCAAATGCAAATACTATTAACCTCACATATAAAGAAAGTAATCTGACTGATGCGTTAAATTCATTTGACATTATCCACCCTGATGGCGTTGGGATTTATTTTGCATCACGATTTTTATATGGCACAGGCGGTCTGACTGATAGATTTACAGGCTCTGACTTTTACCCGGAATTATCCAAATCAGCCGCAGAGAATAAATGGAAAATGTTTTTCTTCGGGCACGATGACGAAATACTATCAAAAATAGAAAAACATAATCCGCTATTGTTGATTTCAGGAATGCATAATGGATATGATTTTGAAGATTCTGAAATTATCAGCAAAATTAATTCTACAGAAAATGATATATTAATTATAGGTTTAGGCACACCGTTGCAGGAAAATTGGGTCTCAACAAACAAAGGTAAATTAAATTGTAAAGTCATAATCTGTGTTGGTGATGGAATAAAAGTATTTTCAGGGGATAAAACACGGGGTCCTAAAATATTAAGGAAACTTGGACTTGAATGGCTTGCAAGATTAGCATTAAATCCGCTTAAATACTTCAAAAGATATGTCATAGGGAACCCCATATTTTTATATAGAATTATTATATTAAAAATGCGTAAATTGGCATAATGAATTCAGTTAAATTATTTTTTTGCGCAATTCTATTTACCTTTTTAACAGGTGTTTGTTTATCACAGAGCTATAACTGGATAATACCAAATAAGACCTATTTAAAAATGTATGTCACCGATGACGGTATATATAGAATTACCCGGAACGAATTCACATCATCAGGTATTAACACTTCGAATATTGATCCACGCACAGTAAAAGTTTTATATAAAGGAAACGAAATCCCAATTTATTTTGAAGGTGAGCTAGACGGCTCTTTTGACGCGAACGATTACCTGGATTTTTACGGCAAAAGAAACAGCGGAGGTTTAACAACTACTTACCTTGCAAGTTATGGACCCACTACACCTGAATACACTACGGATGAATATTACGACCTTTATTCAGATACAAGCGTTTACTGGATTGGATGGGATGGAAATAACGGGATTAGATATACTTTATCGGCGTATTCAGTACAGAATGAATATAATTTAGACTATTCATTTGAAAAAATTCACTTTGAAAGAGATTCAGTTTACTCACTTGGGCAGACAATAAATTTCAATTCAGATTTCCGTTTCTTTAACACAGAAAAAATTTCCGGTGAAGCGTGGTACTGGAGGAATCTGACCGCGCAATACGGTTACTCCATAAGCAGAACATTTACACTTCCGCAGCTGAATTCCTTACCCGTAAATTGTTCATTCCGTGTATTCGCATATCCAAATTCAAAAGATTCATCGCTCAACGAGCATAAAATAGTCTTAACAATAAATTCAACTAACATTACAACCCTTGCAAGGGATGATTACAACAGGTTTGATACAACAGTTACATTTTCAAGTTCACTGTTAAACAATTCTCAGAATACTGTAAAAGTAACATACGAGCCCTCATTTGCAAATCAAAACGCAACACCTAGCCTGTATTTTGATCTTATCGAATTAACATATCCTAAAGAGATAAAATTTACAGGAAGCCAGTGCAGGGTAACACTGAATTCAACCGATACATCATCGGCTAAATTTAAAATTACAGGTTTTAATTCCTCACAGCCGCTTTCTATTTATGATATAAAAAATAATATCAAAATTACAGGCATCAGCTCTGAAGCTGATACACTTTTCTTTACTGGTAAGCTAAATGGTGATTTTGAAATTTCAAATCAGGTAATAACCAAAAGACCATACCGGTTTGAATCAAGACAGGTACCAAACCTCACAGATGCATCAAACAGCGCTGACTATATTGTAATTTATAACCGGTTATTTGAGTCACAGGCTGAGCAGCTTAGAAACCACAGGCAGGTTAAGGATAACTACAGGTCGGTTAAAACCGCAATTGATGATATTATTGATATTTTCAATTATGGAATGGAAAGTCCAATAGCTGTTAGAAGATTTGTGAAGTATGTTTACGATAACTGGCAGCAGCCAAAGGTCGGCTATATTGTTTTAATGGGCAGAGGTTCACTTGACCCAAAAAACAATAAACTCTCACCAAATTTCTACAGAAATTTTATTCCAGTTTATGGCAATCCTCCTTCTGACGGATATTTTGTTAATTTCAATCTTGATGGCTTTACATATTTTCATGAAGCTGCAATTGGAAGGCTGCCTGTTTATACGCCCCAGGAAGCGCAGGATATTGTTAATAAGATAATATTATATGAAAGCGAAACCCCTGAGAGTTGGTGGAAGAATTTTATAATGATAACCGGCGGTCCAAACCGTCTTGAGCAAATTCAATTTCAAACGCAATCCAACGAATTCGTAAATTCATACATTACTCCCCCGCCAATAACCGGAATAGCGGAAAAGATATACAGGAATGATTCAGCAGGTTACATAACTTTCAATTACGCTGATTCAATTAAAAATGCGATAAACAGAGGCGGGCTTTTAGTTAACTTCATTGGTCACGCAGCTAATCAGGATTGGGAGCTTGGTCTTGAAGACCCTCTCTTACTTGCAAACGGTAACAGGTTACCGCTTGTATTAAGTATGACATGCTATACAGGGAAAAATTCTGAAGTGAACACACGAGGTTTTGGTGAAAAATTTGTTTATGCTCCAAACCGCGGCGCTTTGGCTTTCCTTGGAAGTACAGGATGGAGCTTCTCCGGGGCGGGTAATCAAATTAATAAATATATTTTACAGGGACTCTCTCAGGATACCATAAGACGGGTTGGCTCACTTTTAAAGTATGCTAATAATATTCTTATTCCTGATACTACCAATTTCCAGGTACGCAACATGATAAACTGTTACAACCTGCAGGGCGACCCCGCCTCAAAATTATTGCTTCCTGTTGGACCTGAATTTGTAATTGGGCAAACTGATTACAGAATTACAAATCAGTATCCATTGGTTGGTGAACCTGTTACATGGAAGATATTCCCGAAAAATTATGGCTTATTTGTGAAGAATTGTCTTGTAAGATTTGAGATATTAAAGAACGGAGCATCTTTCCGTTTTAAAGATACTACTATTACTGATTTTAAATATTACGATACATTATCATATTCATTCAGTATAGATACAATTGGCAATTATTCATTGAAAGCTACACTTGATCATAATAACCAGTATCCCAATGAAGACCCTTCGAATAATGTTCTTATGATTCCCCTGCCATTAAGGAATATTTCATTTACCCCATTAAAACCTATTAATAATTCAGTTATCGTTACTGATTCAGTTGAGTTTGTTGGTCTTAACCCGCAAGTTGATTTAAGAATAAACAACGTAAAAGTTATATTACAGGTTGATACAAACAGGTTTTTCAGTACTCCGATATTAAATTACTCTAAT
>JANPBV010000314.1:0-17696 GCA_031430615.1 Ignavibacteria bacterium
GGCTTAGGGAGGGCGAGCTTGCTCGGGCGGGATCCGTAGAGTGGCGTAGCCACGACCAGCGCCCCGATAGGGGTGCATTACAAATTCTTTTATTTACACTCGGGTCGTAACCAGGATACGTAAGGAGTATTCCCGAGAAGAGAGGAGAGAAAATAATTGTACCGAATGATTTCAAATAAAATAAAAAATAAGAAAAATAAGCGAAAACTTATTTTAAAAATATAAATATAATTAAATTGATATAAATTTATTTTATAATTCTTATTTATAAGAATTAACTATCTGCAAACAATGAAAGTTACATACACACAAAGAGTTATTGATAATCTTTATAATAAGAATGGTAAAGCTTCAACTGATATGTTCATTAATCTATCTTACAGAAGTGTACCATCATACAATAGGGCACAAGCATCTGCAAACAAGATTAACGCTAAATTGGAAAAAGAAGAAAATACAAGAATTAGATTATTGAGTGAAATACCTAAACCAAAAATTTCACAAACACTTATTAATAAAAAGAATGCGATGAAATTAAAAAAACTTTCTACAAAGAAAGTAACAATTGTGAATAGAGCTAATGCAAATAATGATAATGATAATACATTTAGAAATATTATTTCTAACTCAAAGAATTTTAAAATTGGAATTGAATCATCACTTGAAAAATATTCTAAAATAAATAATGACAACACATTCAAAAATATTATTTCTAATTCAAAAAAATTGACAGATGAAGTTAATTCATCATTGAGAACTTTTACAGAACAAAGAGTTAAAGATAACATTAATCTGAAAAATAAAAATATCGGATTCCCAAAAATAAATAATGAAGTTGATGTTGCAAAATTGAGAGACATGATTAATAATACTTCTATGGATTCAAAATATACATTTGATTTGAAAACTATCGTAAAGAAAATTAACGGTACAACATATGAAGTTGTTCCACCAAACAAAGAAAAATTATTTAATGATATTGTTTCTCTAATTCCTATTGCACATTCTAATGCATTGATATTTAGATTTATAAAAAATAATTATGATAAATTTGGAAAGTCAATAGGGTCTGAAAGTAGATATATGACTATTAATGAAAATAATTTAATAAAGATTAGAAAAATGTTAATTGAGAATAAATCTACAGACCTTAAATATTCATCTATGAGCGATCCTTATGAAAAACAAATGGCTCTTGTATTTGATTCATACAACCAACTTGAAATTAAAAGTTTTAAATTAAGATCAAAAACTGAAAAGAGAGAAGGAGGATTCTTTAAGTATTTAATTAAATTCCCACTTTACCAACCTGAATGGTCAAGGTATGGATTATATAATACAATAGAGCCGGAAGAGCATAACAAGAATTGTTTATATAAAGCTATTATTGAATCTGGACTTGAAATAAAAAATAGTTTACTCACACCATTAGCATATTTATTTAGAAGTAGAGAAACACCTATGGTTATGATTAAAGAGGTTGCAGTATTATTAAATATTTCAATATCAATCAGAACATACAAAGCTGCAAAGTCAAATAATATTATTGATGAAAATAAACCTAAACCTAAAACTAATAAAAGTTATTCATCAACTAAAGTTATTAATGCTGGGGCTCCTGAAAAAATTAGATTGAGTTGTATTGACAAACATTATTTTCCAACTGATTGTGAAACTGGCATAACACAATTTGCATTACTTAATTACGATGATATTAAGGATATTCCTGAATGGTATAATTTGACAAGTAAAAGAGGTGATGAATACTTTGCAACTAAAAAACCTAAATATGTTAACTCATACAAATTAATAAAGTATTTACTCGAAAATAAAGATAAATATTTAATACCAATTACATACGGTACTGAAGGAATTTTAGAAACACAATTTTATTCAGATGTTGCACAAAAAATAGAGGCATTATCTTCCAATAAAGTCCAATGTAGAAGAGTTGAATATCCAAAGAAATATTTAATTGCAGAAGAAAAAAATGGTGTAACTACAACAAGATTAATGGATAAGAGTGAAAATAAAATAAATAGTAGTAGAATTGTTTCTGCAGATTTTGAAACACTTGTAGGTAAAGGATGTCATGATCCTTACTTAGTATGTTTATCACACAAAACAGTTTTCGGTGATATGATTACTAAAACATTTTTGAGAAAGAATAGAGATTATAATTTTATATCAGACTTCTTGGATTATCTTAAAAATGATGACATTGTAATATTTCATAATTTGGGTTATGATTGGAGAATGTTAATTAAATACGGATCAAATATTACAGTTACAAATATTATTTCAGAAGGACAAAAAGTGTTTCAAGCAACAATATTATACAAGACAAAAAGAATTACATTCAAAGATTCAAAAGTTATGATTGATATGCCTCTCTCAGAATTCGGACCTAGTTTTAAATTGGATGTATCTAAGGAGTGTATGAATTATAATATATATTCACTTGATAATATTAATGAAAAAGATATTTCAATCAATGATTATATGAATGGTATGAGAAATGAAGATAGACAATGTTTCCTTGAAAATATTAAAAAATGGAAATTGGAAACTACAGAAGGAAGATTTGATCATATGCAATATGCTATTAAATATTGTGAGATTGATACTATTGTATTGTTAAATGGATATATGATATTTAGGGAGTGGATATTCGAAATGTGCGATACTTTGAAAACATTGAGAGTTGATATCAAAGATATTATTACTATTGCATCTTTAGCTAAAACTATATTATCATTATCAGGATGTTTTATAAACTGTTATGAGTTTTCAGGAATAATACAAAAGTTTATACAACAATGTGTTGTTGGAGGAAGATGTATGACTGCTAATAATAAGGCTTATCATATTAAATGCGAGAACGGAAATTCAATACAGGATTTTGATGGTGTAAGTTTGTATGCATCAGCAATGAACAGGATTGATGGTTTCATCAGAGGTGTTCCAAAAATTATAAAAAATAAAACTATAGATTTCTTAAACACAACATCATTCTACTATATTGAAATCGATGTAATAAATGTTCCAAGAAAATTACCGTTCCCATTATTATCAAGGGTTAATGAAAATAAGGTAAGAATGTTCTCTAATGATGTTAGGGGTATTGTACCAATTGATAAGATTTCTTTAGAGGATGCAATCAAATATCATGAAATGGTTGAAGGTAGAGATTTTAAAATTGTAAGAGGATATTATTTCAGTGGAGGATTTAATAGAAGAATTAAATTTATTATTAAGAAAATATTTGATGTAAGAGTTCAGAAGAAAAAGGAAAAGAATCCTATCCAATTATCTTATAAACTAATTATGAATGCGGGTTATGGTAAATTAATTGAGAGAGCTAAAGAAGATGCTACATCAATTATAAATAACAAAGAGGATATTGAATTATTTATAGAGAGAAATCAAAATTATATTTCAGATTTAACATATATATCTGACAATATTTGCATAGTGAAAAAAATTAAACCAATCAATAATCATTTCAATCAATGTCACAATGGTGTATATGTATTATCAATGAGTAAGCGTATCATGAACGAAGTACAAGTTCTTGCACACGAAAACAATATTGATCTTTACTATCAGGACACTGACTCGATACATATGAATTCTGGAATTGGAAATATTAATATCACAAAATTGGAAAATAAATTTAAGGAGAAATATGGAAGAGTATTAATTGGTGAAGGACTTGGACAATTTCATTGTGATTTCCCACAAGCATCATCTGATTATAAACCTAAGGCTATTGAATCATATTTGTTGGGTAAAAAATTATATATGGATAAAGTTCAATGTTCAAATAATGGAAGGGTTACGATCCACGATCATGTAAGAATAAAGGGTATTCCAAAATTTGCCATTGGGAAAAATCCAATAGAAATATTTGATAGATTAAGTAAGGGTAGTTCTTTCAAGTTCAACATTTCAGAGTCGGCAAGAGTTGCAAGAAGGGGCGTGTTTAAGTTTCAGAAAAATTATGATATCGCACATGACAACTTTATGAGTAGAACTGTCAAATGTGATAGTGAAATTATAAGGATCACTATTTAAATTGTGAATATGTATTTACAATAGTTTCGTTTTGATATATTTTATCCTCAGGGATATTATATATCTTTATTTTTATATCAGATAATAAATATGAACGATATTTATTTTTACATAATTAGACCTATGATATTATTAAACGAACTTGTTGAAAAATATGATAAGTATAGTGATGAATTAAATACAACTTTTTATAAGAGAGATAATGCTATGGCTGAAGTTGAATATCTTGAAGATTCCTTTTTCTTTTATGAGGGGACAAATGTTGATTTTGATATTTTGAACAATCTTAAATTCTCTATTTGTAATTATACTGTAATTTGTAAAGTGTTGAATGATAAGATTATACGAGTTGAGGAATTGATTTTATATCTAATAAAAAAATATGATATTTAAATTAATTTTACATTTAAGAAAAAATTTAATAAATTATTTATTTGAAAATAAATTAATATAAAAACTTATTTTATATACTTGTTATAATAAAATAAGAAATAAAATATAAAAAATGCAAGACGTATATTTTAATATAATTAGACCAATGATGTTAGTTAACAAATTAAAAGAAAAATTTTGCGATTTATATTGTGAATTGGAAGAAGCTAAAGTTAATTTAACATCAAATTATAAAAATATTTTAAATATACATGCTAAAATTAATAGTACACTCGATATGGAAGAATGGGCTAGATTAGTTAATATAAGTTATGAGTTAGTGGAAGAACATAAAAAGAATAATATCAGTGTTACAGAAAAGGGTAAAAGAATAAATGAACTTATGAAGGTTGCAAGAAGAATAAGAGATAGATATAATATCCCTAATTATAATATTTAAACGAATTTTATTTGATTCATTCTCTGTAGAATAATTTCTAATACTCTAACTCTTTGAGATAATAACTCACATTTTTGGACAATATTTAATAAATCAATTTTTGTCATATCACATTCATCAAAATTATCTGTTTGATTAATTTGTTTTACACGTATATATTTTCCTAAAATATTTACTGAACTTTCTTTTATCACGTGTTTATCATCATTTTTACATTTTGTTGGAACATCATCTTCGAGTCTTTCTTCATGTACCCAATTTTTACCTTCTTCTTCATTAGTACAATAATAACTGAATAAACAAAAACAACCAGTATTTGACATTATATATATATATTTTTTTTTTTTTTAATCAGTATATGCAGCATAAACCGTGACTGTACCAGCTGTGAGAAGCGTGACGCTCAAACGAAAAGTATAATCTTCAGGTTGTCTTGTAATTGCAAAAGTTGTAACTATTTTATTTGGTCCTCCTGAGAATGTTGCTGAAGTTGCGACAATACTTGCTGTTGATAAATTATATAATTGAAAATTGCAAGTCGAAGAACAGAAAGCAATAACCGTGAATGAAGAATAATAATTGTAATCACATGTGAAATATAAAAATGATTCAAGTGATAATAAATTTACAGTAGTGAATGGAGAGAATGTTAATGCTTTTCTGTTTGTGTTTCTCCAAGCAGCTACTCCAACGGAAGCATCATCACAAATCCATCTTGATTTACTTGTTGTATTGAACCAATTACTTCCCTCTTCGTACCCGAGAGAACTATCACTTGTTACCAAAGGATTAGATCCTGTGGAATTTCTTAATTTATGAACTGTTTGGTTATTCACTTTTAATTTTCCAGCAGCAACAATATCTAACCCGTTTGTGTTTGACAATGTCATTAAATTTACAACAGCGCTATCATCAACCCAACGAAATCCAGTATTACTCATTCTTGTTGAAATATTCGGAGATGCTCCAGTATATCTTAAATTTGTTTCAGTAGCATTGGAAAAAATAACTTGAGCATTTGAAAATGTTTTCAATCCAGAAATAGTTTGAGTTGTATTTGTACTTGTAACATTTGTTAATGTATTACTTGCGAAAGCAATTGTTTTATTTGTAAGAGTAGCAACTTCTGCATTTATATTGACTCCATTTTTCAAATAACTTCCACCATTATTTAAATCTAAATCATTTCCAGATATTTTTGCTCTTTCAGTATTACTTATTTCAAAAGATATATCATCGTTGACTTTTCTTATTCTCGTTTTATTTATTGAAAATGCATTTTCGAAAGAAAGAGAACAATTATTTTGGACTGTATTTTTTATTGCAATATTATTATTATTTGCCAAAGCAGATTCGAATACTTTGTTTTCCGTAATTGTTTGTACAGTATTGAGAGTTACTTTATTATCTAATTGGGTTTGAATATTTCCGGTAATATTATCTAATGAATCGAACTCTGTATTAGTAATTAATCCTCCAGAAATTTTCAATGCATCGATTCCAGTACTCAGAGAAATATTTCCAATATTAGTTATAGTATTCGATGCTCCAGAAATATTTTTATTTGTTAATGTCCCGGATTCTGTTAATGTCGTTTTGGTATTTATTTGTGTCTGAATATTTGCACCAGTCATTCCTTCCAAATATTTTAATTCGACGTCGGTATTTAGAGGCATAAATACATTATTATTTTGAGCAAGTTGATTATCATCTACTAGAATAGTTCCAGTTTTTACCGGAGTAATTGTACTTTCAACAACTAAAGATAAATTATTTCCAGAAGCGGCAACTGTTCCACCAACTTGATGTAAAACATTATTAACATCGGTGAAACATAATCTATTCGTTGTTGTATTGAAAAAAATACTTCCACGATATACTGTTCCAGTTAAAGATGCTAAAAAATTATTTTGTTGTACTGTAGTCATATATGGAATTTTCAATATTTTGTCTGGAACACCAGCATTTACAACTGCATAATTTAATCCACTTGATTCATTATTATCTCCAAAAGATGTGCATCTAGAGGTAGAATTGAAATCAGCCATAGATGTTATTGGAGTTCCAATTTTCATTAAATTAGGGGTGGCTACATTAGTATCAATTGTAAATATTGTTCCAATGTCAATTCCCGAAGTTTGCCCATTCAATATCACTCTCGCATCTGATCCTGTTGAATTTATTGATACATGAGCGTTTCCCACTTTGTTTACATATATTGAACCTTGATTCAATAAATTACTTCCAATACTTATTTGATCTACATTTGATAATGCAAATCTACTATTTACTGTTGGAGTCATTCTCATAAATTCTACATCTTCGATATTTATGTATGAAGAATTTGCTACATTACCTAAATGCCCAAATTGAAATTTGTTTATTGTAGGATTTGTTTTTATATTTGCTAATTTACACCCAATTAATACTCCAGTTGAAACAGTGTTAGTATCAACAGAATTCAGAAAAATTGAAGCAGTATTTACGTCATATGAAATATTATGAATAAATGATCCTGGTGTTGAATCAGTTCTTATTGCAAAATATCCATTAGCAATGTCAGCTTTCATTCCAGAATTAAAAATTTTCGAAGATTGAATTACTTGATCAATTGTATTTGTGTCAACAATATCTCCAGTAATTGGAATTAATTTTGATAAATTATTGACTGTAAGTCCAGCTGGAATTAATTTCGATGGATTAATACTGGTTTCAACAATTGAAGAGCCATTGATAGAGTTAGGAGGGAATGTAACACTTCCTTCAATAATAAGATCGTTAATAGTAAGGTCAACTGAATTCTTGATATTTTTTGCAAACACATTCATCAAACAATATACATATATCAGAATATTATTTTCACATTTATATATCGATGTCGGAATTTTACACGAAGCATTACTATAAAATAAATAGTAAGGACAAATTAAGTCAAACTGACAATTCAACCTCTTTCAGAATTAGGAATCATAAATTCAACAAAGTAATTTCTTTCAGTATAAAAGATATTTTAATTCCATACACATTTTATCCTATCAATTCAACAAATAATGAACTCAAAATTATAAGGACAGGAAATCCGGCTATTGTTACAATTACTATTCCACCTGGAAATTATACTTTGTCAAGATTTTTGGTTGCTTTCAAAATTGCATTAGATTTACCTGGGACATTCACATATACTATTACAGCTGGAGATACAAATAATAAATTAACAATAACTCAAAATGCAAGCACATTCACAATATTGTCATCTGGATCATTAAATAGAATTATTGGGTTTAGTACAACTGAAAATTTGTCAAGTGTTAATCCTGCAATTGCTCCGAATGTTTATAATTTATCTGGAATAAATAACATATATATTTTCTCAAATGAATTGACAAAATTTGATACAAGAGTTAGAACTTCAGGTCCTTCAGATTCAGGATTATTATTAGCTGTAGATATTTCAAATTCAAGTTTCGGTCAAAATATATATCAACATTTTGAACATATGTCATTTGATTATCATTCTCATTCAGAGTCAGATATAGATATAGAATTGAAAGATTATTATGGAAATTATTTGGGTGGAAATACAGCTTTGAATGGACAAGATATAAGTTTGAATTTACAATTTCATACTTTGTCTTCAAATGATGATTTAGCAATGAACAAATCAAGTTCAAAATTTTATTAATTTATGTATATATAAACTTTTTACACTAAACCGATGGCTGACTCAAAAATCTCAAGTGTTATTCCAAACAATTCCATAAAAGATATTTACCCACGTAAACCAACATCAACCGTTTACATTGAAAATTCAAATAATACTTCATCATTAGAAGATATTATGTTTGTAAATGATTTGACTCAGGGATTTCCAAGTGGTAATGTTTTTGGATCAAATAATACATTTAGATTTTCAAGAACTTATCAATTCCTAAATGGTATCATCGCAAAATTTACTGTTCAATATCCTGGAGATTCAACAACTACAGTTCATGGGGAATATTTTGGATATAACTTAATCAAAAGATTAAGATGGACAGCTGGAGGTACAGAATTATTAACACTTTCCGGAGAATCATTAGTTCCAATTATTTTAGATCAATGTGAAAGTTTTCATAAAAAATGTATTGTATTGGAAGAATCAGGTGTAAAGAAAGTTGCAAATACATCAGTTTCTCTTAATGCAACAGCTGTAACATATACAGCAGTATTACCTTTACCATTCTCAGCAATAAATGCAAAAAAACTTGATAATATGTTCAAACCCTTTCCATTACACATGCTATCAGAGCCCCTCGAACTACAGATTGAGCTTCGAGATTTAATTGACGTAGCAAGTTTTGGTGCGATTACTTTAACATCTTCAGAATTACAGTTTCAATATGGTAAAATTGGAAATCCTGAACAATTAAAGAAGAGTGTATATAAATATCCATTTGCAAGTATTTTCTCAAATATTTTTCCATATACTTTTGTTGATGCAAATACAGAAATTTCCGTTGATTTAAATGGATTTAGAAGAGCTGAAGTTAATATGATCCAAATAGTTGCAGCACCAACAGCAGTTATAAATAGAAATGAAGGTATGAAAATGAACGATATCAGTTTAACATTTAACGGTCAAGTAATATGGAGATCGGCAGGTAATGATCAAATTTGGGATTTAATATATAATTGTCAACCATCAGTACATGGATATAAAAAATATGGAATATTGACTGGTGCGCAAAATGTTGTAAATGCTGTAGTTGCAGAAGGTGCAACATCTGTAATTAGAAATAAAACTAAATTAGCTTCAATAATTACAGATAAAGTGATAACAGGATCATTAGTTGAATTTTATGGTCATTCTAATTTAGCAGCAACAGCAGTTGGGGAAAATGGATTATATTATTATTATAATATCCCAATCGCTGAAATTTTACAAAAGTATGCAGGATGTGGTCACGTTCTTGGAGCAGATTTCTCAAAACAATCAATACAATTGAAATTTAAAGTTCCAGCAGCTGGAAGACTTCAAGTGGCATATTATTACAAGGCAATGTATCAATTCGATAATGAACAAGCATTATTAATTTATTAAAATTTTTTCATAAACATCATTTATAAATAAATGGTTTTTATCATTGATGATTTACTTGAGGGAGGATTACTTGCTGGATTACTCGCTTCTATTTCAGCAACAGTATTTGGAACAGTAGAAGCTGTAGCAGTTTCAGAAACAGGATTAGTTTTGAGTGAAACAATTGGGGTTGAAGGTGTGGATGCAATAGTAAGTTATGTAGAAGGAAGTCCAGTTGTATCATATGTTGCTCGTGGTGTTCAAACAATTGATGAATTAAGTGGTGAAGAAATAAGTATGTTTGATCAAGTAAATATACCGATTGAAGCACAGGAGAAAGAAAAATTTTTTGATATGGTATCTAGAGTTGCCACATCATTATCCAAAAAAATTCCACGTGATGCTCCAGGATTCAAAGTTATGTTAAAAGATATTGTTCAAGGTGTTCTTAATCATAAAGGTAAACTACTAGCTGGAACTAGCGTAGGTATAACAGCAATAGGAGGTTTATCTGTATTAAATGAATTACGTAAAGCATACAATAATGGTAAAAAGATTCCTAACGATGTGGACAAAATTTATAATGATGTTAAAGATACGGGTAGTGATATAGTTAAAGATACAAGTGATACAATATCTGATGTGAAAGGATTGATATCTGATGTTACTCCAGATTTATGAAAATGTATATTTATAAAATGAAATCATCAATAAGAAGACCAGAAATTGGTCCAAATACAAAACATGCTACATTTATTTTAACTCCTTCAAAATCCACAAAACAAATTCATACTCAAGTATGTAATGCAATAATAAGGTCAGATAATAGTAATTTACAACAATCATCTAGATATGTATATGATAAAAATATAACAAGGACAATGTCTAGACAAATTGATAAAGGTATTTCACAAAATCATGTATTATCTCAAGCAAAAAAAGCTGAAAAGCTTGAAAGTGAAATGGAAAATAAAAATATTGAAAATCTTTACAAAAAAGCTGGTGTATCATTAGCAATTGACAATGATGTTGAAGAAGTTAAGACACCTATGACTGATAATCAAATACTGGCGACCATAGCTCAAAAATATAATTTACCATTAATTAAATCTCAATTAGGTGTAAACATTGACAATAGAAAACTTGCAAAATGAATCATAATACTAATTTATGAAAATGATTAACAATATAGCTTATGAAATATTAAATAATATTCCAATAATATATAATGAATAGAGATAAAGCTATAAAAAGTTGTGAGCCAACAAAAATTTCTGTATCACAAATAAGACCCATAAATACAAATAAAATTGAAACAATAGATGATGTCATAACATTATGTAATAATACAATTCATAAGAATAATAATATAAAGAAAATAAAAATAAAAAGAATATTGATTAAATATCTTGAAGATAAATACACAGATAATTAAAAAGTTTTGACAAATACAAATATTATTTATTTGTACTTGTATATAATAATGCACAACATATGTGTAAAATGTAGCAAAGCATTTAAATTTCCTTATCTTCTTGCAAGACATTTAAATAGAAGATCACCTTGCTCTAATGATTCTCAAGTTTCTGATAGTGAAAAAATATTTGTTAATGTAGACGATAAACTAATTGATTCAGATATAAAATTTCCTGTATTAGAAAGATTTGATTTTAACAAATTGGAAAAAACAGAATGTTACAGTATTATTTTATGTGCAATTCGAAGAAGTGGAAAAACAACTTTAATTAGGCATGAGCTATATGGAAAATTAAAAAAAGATTATGATATTGTTATCTTCATGTCAAATAGTATTCATAATAAAATGTATGCATTTGTTGATGGAATAAAATTTAATGATTTCCATTCTGAAATGATATATGATTTAATGAGGTTTCAAGAAAAATGTGACAATATGTTCCGTATAGCATTAATAATGGATGACCTTGTCGGGTTAAATAGTAAAAATGATAATTTTTTACTACAGTGCTTCTGTCGTGGGAGAAATGTTAATATGACGATAATCACAAGTTCACAGAGTACAACATTGATAAATAAAAATAATAGAGGTAATTCTGATTTTGTGATTATTGGAAATAACCCAAGTTCTGAATTTAGAGAGACATTAATAAAATCATTTTTGCTTGGAACAATTGATATTCCTCCTAGTGTAAAAACTGTAAATAGTAGGATAGATTATTTACATAAATTTATAACAAAATTCACAGTCAATAATAACTTTTTGATATTAGATAATATAAACCATAAATGCTATCAATTCAAAGTGAAAATGTAAATAAAATTACATTAATATACAACGTAAATAATGTTCAAAAAATCAAAAGAAGACAGAGTTGAAGCTCTTAATTTTATTTTAAGAAGAGGAAATGATGGAAGGACATTAACAAAAAAACAATATGAGAAAATGAGCAATCAAAATACAAGGGGAATGAATGATGATAGTACTGCAAAAGAGAAATTGAGGTTGACATATATCGAAAATAATTTAGGATATAGTTTACCTGAAAACATAAGAATACAGAAAAGTGTATATGGATATGGTACAAATAGAACTGGATATATAAAACCTGTTGTAGTACCAGATGTTAAAACTATTGGAACAGGGTTGGCTAATGATAGGTATAGTTTTGTAATTGAAATAGCTAAAAAACAAAATGATGAAAAATATACTAATGATTATTTTATTATTGTTGATATGGAAAATAATTTATATAACGTTTCACCAATAAATGAAATTAAAGATAAAAACTTCGAACTTAACTTTAAAGTTTATATAAATCAAATTGTTGTAAACAATAAATTTATTTTAATGTATTATCCTAAAGATGATATTGAAATAGAAAAACTTGCAAATCTAGCAACAGCTGATGTAAATCTGTTAATAATAAAAAGTGAAAATAAAAAAGAGGAAGTAGAGAAGAAAAAAGAGAAAGAAGATGAGAAGGAAGATGAGAAGGAAGAGAAAGAAGAAATAAAAATAAAATTTTCTATAAGAGAATTATATTCTTTAACTAGCGAAAGAGAAATAAATGGATTCTTGATAGAGGTGATAATACCAATTTTATATAAAATATACGTTTTACTAAAGGAAGAAGGTGCTGAAATAAGTAGAGAAGATATTGCAGATATAACTAAAGTATTCAGAGAATATGTTAATTCAGGTAAAAATTTAAAAATGAGATCTACTTTAATAAGTCATATGCTTTACAATATAGTGTTAGATGTAGATAGCTCTATGGAAACAGTGATGGAAGTTATTGGATATTTAATGGTTTTAGGAACATCGAGACAAATAAAAGATAAATCAGATAGAGCATTAGGAAATAGAATCATGGAAATGATGAAACTCTCATCGTTATATAAACTCACTAAATAATATAAAAGATAATAATAATAAAATATTCTAAAATATATATATAAAGAAAATGGAATTACCAAAAATTGAAAAAGTAAAAAAACAAAGAAAAAGACTTACAAAAGAAGAAAAGCTAGAAAAGAAAGCGAAAAGAACTCCAGAGCAAACCAAAAAAATAATGGAACATATGGAGAAAATGAGAAAGGTAAGAATGTTGAAGCTAGAAGGTAAAAAAGCTGAAGTCAAAATTGGTGTGGAAAATAAAGAAAATCTCAAAAAAGAAATTCCTAAGGTGGTAGAAATTGAAAAACAAATTCCTATTCCCATTCCTAAAATTGAAGAAAAATGTAAAACAGAACCCATTACTATTCCTTTAAAATTGAAAAGATCAAGAAAAGTTAGAACTCCAAAGAAGAAGATGATTTAAAATCCTTTAAAGATTTTCTTGGTACATATTTGGGTTTGCTTCTTTTCTTAGATAAGTTTATATGTTGCACCTCATAATTTAAAGGAAATTTATATGAAAAATTTTCATTATTATTTTTAGTTGCTCTTATTGTAATTTCCCATCTCTCGTAATTGTTTAAAATACTATTTATATTTTTAAGTGTATATGAGTCTTTAATGTCAATACCATCACCACTAATTCTTTGCGATGGAATTAATAATGTAAATTCTTTTTTCTCTTCATCCCATTTAGTTTTCATTTTAACACAAAATGATTTTTGATTTGGTTTTTTAATTAACAATGATCTATCTAAATCATCAATATTAATATCTTTTTTATCTTTACATTCTGGATATTCATCGGCAAATACTTTATCAGACCAACAATTTAAAGCTGTAATATAGTTACCACATGGAATCTTGAACAAAGTTTTTTTAAACTGATTAACATCTTCAAAGAAAGTAAATCCAAACCATTCAGGTTTCATGACATTAACTGAGAATGTAACACTATTTTTTCCATACTTAATTTTATTCATTATTTTTCTTTTATAATAATGTTATATATTTTTCTTTACAAAATTATAGCAGCAGTCTTTCTTTTTCTAAGTTTTCTTATCTTATGAATTTTTTCATCCTCACTCTTATCCAATTTAACTTTATTAACATCTGGATTATTCCTAAATTTATTGACAAATTTCGGTATATTTTTAGTTTTCATTTTTTTATATTTAATTTCATTACCCTTCTCATCACGTTTATCAATAATATCACTTATTTCCATGTTTTTAATATGTTTAGCTGTTTTATTGTGATTATTAATATTATATTTAGAATAATTTGCATTGCATGGAACACATTTAATTTTTACTTCTCTAACATTGTGTTTGTAATAATTAATACCATATTTTTTTTTATCCAATTGATCCTTTGTTTTTTCAGCTTCAATAATATTACCCTCATCATCAACTTCAAATTGGGTATTGACTGTCATTCTAGTTTTTCTATTCTCATCCCTATTTCTTTTTCTTATAATTCTTTCTGTATCTTCAAATGCAAAATATTCACATTTATCCCTTATATTTATTTTCATTAATTCAATTTCATCTTTTGAGAAACGATTTTTACCAACATCAATTTCCAAATCTAGGATCATTATATATACTCAATTCTATATTATTTCCCAAGATTAGTAAGTTCAACATTTTTAGCATGTTTTACACTTCTGTAATGATTATTAATATTATATTTCGAATAACTTGCATTGCATGGAATACACTTAACTTTTGTTTCTCTCACTTTCTGTTTGTAATAATTGACATTATACTTTGATTTAGCCACTTGATTTGGAGTTTTTTCAGTTGTGATTGTATTACCCTCATCGTCAACTTCAAATTGAGTACCAAGTGTAATCCTAGCCTTTCTTTCCTCATCCTTTTTTCTTTTTCTCATAATTCTTTCTATTTCTGCATTGGCAAAAGCCTCACCCCTTTCTCTTACATGTGCTTTCAAAATATCTATCTCCTCATTTGAAAGTTGTGTAACATCTAAACGAACTTGTACATCGACGATCATTATATATATTATTTTATATTTTATTATCCCTATTAATTAAATCAAACATTTATAACATTTTATTTTCGAGAGTGAAATAATGTTAGCACATTATTTCTCCCTTAATTCACAAACTCCTATTCACATTAAGCAGCGGGTGCAGCTCTATGTCCATTATCCATTTTCATTAACGATGCAATTGCCACCTTAATTTGCTCTTGCTCTTCCAGGGACCTTCTACGAACCTCATTACCAAGATCAAAGAAATTTTCCTCATCATCTTCAAAATCAGCAACCTCTTCTTCCATCTCAAAATCGGCAACCTCTTCTTCCATCTCAAAATTATCAATATCATCAAATCCGGACTCAAAATCATCATCATCACTAACTTCATCTTCTCTATTAGCTACAAGATCGATAACTGCTTTTGCAAGTTCCATACCGATTAATCCAGACTTTCTAATCATAAGAAGTTCGATATTAAAATCATATCCTAATCCGGATAATGCCAAATTATCTAATTCTATACCACATTTTATATTCATACATCCATCATTATCAATTGGAGCAGGAGCATTACATTTAAATGGTAAATCATTTAATGTCATATTATGTTTAATATCTCCAAGGGATATACCATCAATAAAGTATTTAAGCTTCCCATAATCTAAACAATCATAGTCCCAAGAAATTTCCAATCTTATAGTCCTAAACCTTTTAATAACGTTTTGTATCTCATAAACATCAACATCATCATTACATTCAATAATATTATCACCATTAATATTCTCAATATCATCGTAAGAAATCTTATAATCAGTTCTGGAACTTTTTGAATAAAAATCTAACTTAATTTTATTGTGACTGAATTTATTTTCATCAATCAAATGATCAGAGCTATCAGAAATAAAACTATTAAGTCTCATTATATTTTTTGAGTGTATATCATTAAAATCATCTAAAGCATCATCGTCAAGATATAATGTGAAATCATTTTTCTTATCATCATTAATATTATCACAATCCTTAAAACCTTCAAACAAATCTTCATCAACATTTTTGAATGTAATTACAATTGAATCCCCCCCCAACTTAACATCAATATCCATTTCTTTCTTTTTGAATATTTGAGGTAAATCATATGGAATTATTTCCTTACATGTTTCTCCGAATAGAATTATTTCCGTACATGTTTCTTCAATTTCAATGATAACTTCTTCAATCTTTGGAGACATATCAATCTTTAATTCATTTGTAGAAGCATTGATCATTCTAATTAATTTATCTTTATCATCATTAGTTATATCTTCACCTTCAGAAGTTTCTATTGTATTTATAATTGTATCACGAAATTTATTAATAGCATTGAACATGAATAATGTTAACTCATCTCTCGAACTTATTAGCTTTACTTCTTCAATAGGTTGAACAATTATTTCAGTTTGTTCTTCAATATGTACTTCATTTTGTTTTTCAAACTTCATGATTGAATCATTAATATCATTTGATAATTTATTTGAAGAATTAATGATTGATTGAAATTCATTATCACTATTTAATATTTGTTCAGTCTTTATTGAACTCTTCATATCTCTTTTTGCTCTAGACTTAGCTGCAGCTTTCTCTCTTTTATTTATTAAGAGTTGTGATGTCCTCGGTGTTGGTATTGTTGCATTTAAAAGAAAAGTAGCGCGTTCAATTTTTTCTAATTCAATATCCATCTTGTTTGCTGATGCTTGTGCACGTTTATGACTTGCAACCTTTTTGTATTTAAGATTGATAAACATATCAGCGGAAGTCTTACCATCTTTAAGGTAAAGACTATCGATAACTCTTTGTGTGTATGTAACTTGCATTATTTATTTTGTAAAAATATTATTATTATTGTTATTTCGATGGAGGGGTCTATCAGCTGGTGATTAGCTAATTTAAGTATACTTCAATTAGCCGGTAACTTTTTATATATAAATATATATATTTATATTATTTAAATAAGTTTAATCTTATTTTTTATTTAATAATAAGTTTTCACTTATTTTTATTTTTTATTTTATTTTGGTTTGGTGAATATTTTAAGATTTTTTTAACTTGGGAATTTTCGTTTGCAAAAAAGTACAATAATCTTTATTATACTTTTCTTCAGCTTTACTAAAGTAAAGAACGATATTACATATTTTATTTGAAATCATTCGGTAAAATTATTTTCTTTATTATCTTCTCGGGAATACTCCTTACGTATCCTGGTTACGACCCGAGTGTAAATAAAAGAATTTGTAATGCACCCCTATCGGGGCGCTGGTCGTGGCTACGCCACTCTACGGATCCCGCCCGAGCAAGCTCGCCCTCCCTAAGCC
>JANPBV010000315.1:0-12863 GCA_031430615.1 Ignavibacteria bacterium
AGCTGAACTGAATTCAGGCAGAGAGTTTGTTGCGCCAATTGTTGAAAGCGCATTTTTCATAAGCCCGTATGCTCCTATAAGAAGTTTATCGGCAAATTGTATGTTATGAACACTTTTTCCAATTTCAACTATCCTGATGTTATGCTCCGCCTGTTTTAAAATTTCTTCAGCTTTTGATTTATTTTCACTAGCGCTCCTTGAAATTATAGGTACAACTGTTTTGTAAATTGAATTGATAGTTGCAACCCGCTTGGTTGTTCCTGCTTTCCATTGCTCAATAAGCTTATTGTAACCCGTACCATGGCATTTTTCACAAGATTTTCCTCCTGATTTGGAAGTGGTGATATCCATCTTATCCATTTCATGGAAAATATGACATCCGCGGCAATTTATTCCGTTCATGAACATTGCACTGGGTGTTTTTTCCACACCAAAACCGTTCTCACCTGTGTATAAACTCACCTGTGAAGTGTGGGCGTTGGTATGACAGGATTGACAATCAGGCGGCGCTGTTGGATCCATCTTCTGAACTTTATGCTCAATTTGGCTGTGACAGTTGAAACACTTCATACTATGCTTTTTAATATGTGTTTCATGCATCAGCTTAGTATCTGAGAATTTTTCGAGTCTTTCAGTTTCAAAATGACACTGGAAACATCTTTCTTTACCAACTCCTCCGGCTCCTGTTACAACGTTTGAGTGGCAGTCATTACAGGCAAGTTTACTTTCAACAACACCGGTATGGTCATACCTGAAACTCGCCATCTGCTCCTTGGTTTTATTTTCCCAGTTGTGACATGTCTTGCAATCTGAGAGTTTATCAAATTTATGTTCAGGGTCATCCGACTTCTTGAAATGACATGTAAAGCATGTCGTTTCAGTAACTTCAATATGAGAGCCCTGCACAACCTGTGAGTGACAACTTGTGCATTTAAGCGTTTTCCCTCTTCGCTGTTCCTGAAGGTGATTTTTATGTGAGAACATCACACCTTTAAAATTATATATTGAGTCTTTTATATTCTGCATTTCATGGCAGCCTGAGCGCGCGCAGGTGTTATCCGGTATTTCTGCCCATGGTTTACGTTTTTTATATGATTGAGAAACGTAACTAACTATTTGTACTAATCCATTAAGTTTTCCGCGAACGGTACCTGATATACCGGGCTCGAAATGACATTCTACGCAGTCTATTTTATTATGAGCGCTCGTCCTCCAGCTTTGATAAAAAGTTTCCATGTAATGGCAGGTTGGACAAAATGCCGGTCTCGATGTGTATTCAGCTGACCCAGCAATAAGTAATAAAAAGAGTCCCAAATATATTCCGGTAAATAATAAGAATCGCTTGTATCCTCTTATCTTATTAAATAACCGTTTCGTTCTTAATTCCTTTTTAGGTTTAAGATTTGCCTTTGCATTTTCATCAGGCTTTATTGACTCATTGCTCATTTATTGTAAATATAAATTTATTAATATATTAATTACTTAAGATAATCAGATTTTATAAAAAAAATCAATCATTTAGCTTCCCACGGTTTTTCAAAGAATGGGAATAATTTGTCAAAAAGCATCAAAAGTATAAATGGAACAAGGATAATTCCAAATGATACTAATAATCCTTCTTTATCAAAATAACCCGGGAAATATTCAGTAAAACCACGCATACTTTTTGAAACTAACTGTCCGCCTATAACAACATTCCACCTCATCAGTAATACCTGGATAAGTAGCATTCCTGATGAAAGCCAGATAAGGAAATTTTTTAACTTAATCGGCATTGATTTAATTAATGATGTAGCTGATAAAATTAAAAAAGGTCCTAATGAAAATACAAATATTTGAAGATAGACATAGGAAATTTTCAATTTTCCGTTTATAAGCAGCTGTAATACTTCCCATCTCTCGGTATTTTCATAAGAAATTGACAAAACTTCCATTAGTTCCAGTACGACAGCAATTATCATAAAACCCCAAAGCCATTTAGCCATTAATTCATAACTTTCCTGATTAACAGTTTTTCTTCTGATCCAATGGACGAATTGATATAAGAATATCAATACAGCCAAGCCTGATACAATTGCTGAAAAAATAAATATAATAAACATTAACGGGGTTGACCACCACAAATTAGCTTTAATTGAACCGAATAAAAATCCAACGTAACCATGTAAAACACATGCAACCGGGATTCCAAACGCAGCTAAAAACGTAACTATTTTTCTGTCATAAACTATAGTACTATCATTAACTGTTGTATTACCAAGAATAATGAACCGGTATATTTGCTTAACTATTCCTTTTGATCTCAAATATTTATTGATCAGCTCCGCTCTGTAACTGAACCATATTTCCAATACAACTATAGTCATGTAAAAAAGGTAAACAAATCCAAAGCCGCTCATTGCAGAATTAAAATTAGGTGTAACCATAATATTAAATGCGCGGTCAGGCCTTCCCAGGTGATTTAACAGCGGTACAGTTGCAAAACACAGAAATGCCAGAGATGAAACTAATGCAAATTTTGCAATAGGTTTTAATTTTTCCATACCAAATACATGATAAAATGATGAAACAATAAAAGCGCCTGCTACCATACCTGTTATATATGGATACAATACTATCATCACTGTCCATGTCACATGCAGTTCATTGGGGAAAACAAAACTATCAGGTGTCTGCATATTATTTAACCTCCATATCCAATCCTATATAATAACACTTCGGATTAGTTCCAAGATCAGGCTTCAAAGTACCATACCTTCTTAAATTAAGTATCTTCCGGATCTTACTTTCAGGATCTTTGAGATTACCAAATATTCTAGCAGCCCTTGGGCAGGCATTAACACATGCCGGAGCTTCTCCTCTTTGAATTCTGTGGTAACATAAAGTACATTTATCGGCAACTCCTTTTTCATGATCAATATATCTGCATCCGTAAGGACAAGCCTGAACGCAATAACCGCATCCTACGCATCTATCCTTATCTATCAATACTACTCCGTCAGGTGAGTCATAAGTAGCGCCTACCGGGCAAACCTGTGTGCAGGCAGAGTCATAACAATGATTGCATAACTTTGGTACAAAAAATGCTTTAACTATTTCAGCTTCATTAAAATTATCATCTTTAAAGCTATCCATAGCACCATTTGGGGAATCAACTCTAACTTTTCCATTAATATCAATCTCATATCTTTCTACCCAGGTTCTGAAATACGAGTCAGGAACATTATTTTCAACTTTGCATGCTCTTACACATGCCCCGCATCCAATACATCTTGTAGTATCCACAAGGAATCCCCAGTCAAATTTACTCAGATCTTCCGGACTCTTATAAAGTATCTCCCTATCTGTTTTGGAAAATGCGAACAATGAACCCATCATAATCCCCGCAGTGGTATATAGTCCTATTTTTAAAAATTGGCGTCTTTCTATTTTGTCTATTTTATCCATTTTATCTCCCGAAATCTTAATAATAAATTCTCAGATAAAAATTCTAACTCATAATATGTTAAGTTCAATTCCATTAATGACAGGTTTTACAGAAATCTTCTTTGTGGCAATTATTGCATAAAACTTTGCCTTTTTGTGAAATGAATTCCATATGTGTTTCACCAAAATCTTTCGGATGAGGCATATCTAATTTATGACACCCGTTACAGGAATTCTTTTTATGACACGTTTCGCATGAAGAAGGGTTTTTAGCGCCTGATACTTTATGAAGTCCTTTTATCCAATCAGCTTTATGAGAAGAAGGCTTACTCTTCATATGACAGTTTTGACAGCTGTTAGAAGTGTGGCACTTACTGCATATCTCCTGATTTTGTCTTGCTGCATCTTTATGTTCTGACTTCCAGTTCACAGAATGCGGATTTTGAGTTGAGCTTAAATGCATTTTATGAATTTTATCTTCATGACAATTCAAGCAGATCTTTTCATCACTTTTTGTAATAATTGTATTATTACCAACATGTTTAGGCCACTCAATTTTAGGCGGATATTTTTCATCCTTAAATGATTTCTTTTCATGACATAATAGACAGAATTTTGCATTTCCGTTTTTATATATTCTGCCTGTAGTTTCATTTTCTTTATGATATAAATGACATGTCCTGCAATCTATATATTTACTATGAGGTTTTGAATTAAAATCTGCTGCAATTTCGGCATGGCAATCTTTACACTCGAAAATAGTCGGGTGATTTTCCACTTCTTTTGGTGATTTTTCCGGTGTTTTGCTGTGACACTCAGAACATTTATAAACTATTGGATGTAATCTTGAATTTTTCACATCTGTGAGTAAAAATATCGGCTCATGCGGATTATGACACTGAATACACTGTGTTTTCGGATCACTTACATGAAGGAATTTATAATGATCCTCTTTCATGATCTGTGGAAAATCTGCAGGTCTGGCTTTTAATTTTTGATGACATAATAAACAGCCATCAAGTTTAAATTCTTTTTCAAGATATGCCTGTTGTTTTGTAATTCCTTTTAAACTATCACCTTTAAAGTACGCTACATGTACATTCCCCGCGCCATGACAATCTACGCAGGGTACAGTATAGTGAGCATCTTTTTCGTGTAAATTATAAATATTTTCATGACACTCAGCGCAGGTTTTACTGTTTTGATTTAATACAGGCTGCTGCATTATCTGCTCATTTGCATCCCACCTGTAATTTCCAACAAAACCATAACTATCAGGCTGCATAGCTTTCCGGATTATCAAACCTGAAATAAATAGAAATAGCAGGATAGAAAAAATAATGAATATGTGTTTTTTATTTTTAAACATAATAATATTCTGATTTCTTCAATTCCCTTACCGTATAGTTTTGTTTAGTAACAATAAAATATTTTCAATTAATTTTTTTTGAATCCGTATTATTATCGGATTCTACTGCTTCTTTAACATTCTCTGTTTCCTTTACATTTACTTCTGCTTCTTTTATCTCTTCCTTTACTTCTTTTACTTGCTGTTTCTCAATTTCTTCAAGTTCCAACGGGTGCTCATGCTCCATCTGTTCACGAGTCAAATATCCCTTTGACCACGCTTTATTCATTGGGGTAACATCAGGATTAATAAATATAAAGTAAAAATGCCATACAAGTATTGCCAGTGATGCCAGTATTGCTTCGTAATAATGTATTGTTGTTGATACATCCATTCCTGTTGTGCCTACAATTTTCAGGAACGTATTTTCGAACCATAATATGAATCCTGTTGCGCCCATAATTACTGTGCCCCAAACAACAGCCCAGTATTCCATTTTTTCGATGTAACTGAATCTTCCCATCCTGGGCTTTTCATCAGACTGACCCAACAAGTATAACATTGAATCTTTAAAATCTATCAGGTCCTGTTTCCTTGGAAGAAAATCTCTTACTAATTGCTTACCTCTTACTGTAAATAATATGTAATACAGGTGATATAATGAGGCAACTATCATTACAAGTGATGCTATCCTGTGAATAATGCCACGTGCTTCAAAAGCATGCTCTCCAATAATAAAAACAATCCACTTTACCCAAAAAGCCTCTGGGAATTTCAGCCCAAACCCGGTAAGTATCAATGTAATGAAACTTGAAAGCAGCAGGAAGTGCTGAACTCTCTCGCTCTTATTCATTCTAAGATACTTTATATCATCAATATTTTCAGGCTTTTTCATTTTTTCTTTACTTCTGCTGATTTCTTTTTATGCTGAACTTTTCTTCTGTAATCCAATACATTATGCAGTACCATAAATCCAATTAGTCCGAATATCATGAACATATAGAACCTTGTAACCCAAAAAACAATCGGTGAGTCCTCTTCAGGATTATTTAAATGTATCTTTTTGGTGAAGAGAACTTCGGTTGCGCCCGGATGACACTTTCCGCAAGTCTGAGGCAGGTTCATTTTATTGATAGTAGAAAGTGAATCGTCAGATGGTCTTACGTTATGATTACCATGACAACTTTCGCAGTTTGCCGCCTCTTTACTTCCACCGCGTGTTGCAAGTCCGTGAAAACTTTCGCTGTATGTATCAGCTACTTTTGTAGGAAGATCATTCCTTTGAACAAGCTCAACTGAATTATGACAGTTACTGCATAATTTTACAAGCTCACGTGTTTTTTCCTGTTTGTTATCAATATTCTTTGTAACTATACCATGATTACCGTGACAGTTATTACAGGTTGGTGCATCTTTGTTATCTTTACTTACACCAATCTGGTGAATACTGCCTGTGTAATCTTTTAATTGATTCACATGACAACCACCCTGTCCACATGTACCTGCAATATTGATTTTATTTATCTTACTGTTAATACTATCAGCTCTTTCCATTTCATGGGCGCCATGACACTGATAGCATGTTGGAGCGTCAAAGTTCCCATCCTTTAATGCCAGGTAATGCGCACTTTTTTGGTAACCTGAAATTAGTTCTTCTTCACCCTTAAAATCCTTATGCGGGATCTTTCCGTTTTTATGACAACTCAAACATTTTTCAGTTAAATTTAATTTTGAAAAATCATTTGAAAGCAGAGTGGACTGAATATCATGCTCACCATGGCAATCAGTACAAGTAGGAGCTTTATCATTGCCTTTAACCAATTCCTGCCCGTGTTTTGATCTCTTAAAATGTTCTACAGTTTCTTTATGACATTTTCCGCAGATTTCAATCATCCTTGCTTTATTTGTTGAAGCTTTAGGATTATCAATATTCGTTATCATATGATTACCATGACAATCAACACATCCGGCAGCTTCAAGCAGGCCTTCTTTTTCGACTGACGCATGGATACTTGTTTTATAATGCTGGACAAACTTTACAGAACCCTGCTGATTTCCAGGAAATTTCTTTTCATCTAAATGACACTCAAGGCAAGCCTGTGATTCAACTGATATCTTTCCACGATTAATTTTGTGTGAACCGTGGCAATCTGTGCATGTGGGGGCATTCACATTTCCTTTATTCATAACAGTCTTGTGAATACTGTTGTTAAAATTCTTCTCATGATCTCCATGACATTTGCCGCATGATGAAGCTACTTCATTTTTTGAGATCTTTCTTACATTATGTCCCCCGCTGTGACAGCTTTCGCAGGTAACATTATTTTTAGCGTGAACGCTTTCACTGTAATGCTGTATGTTCTGTTTCTTGTGGCAGCTTAAACACGATTTGGTCTGTTCTTTGGCAAATTCTTTAGCCGGAATTACATCATGTTTAGTATGGCACTCATAACATTTAACTTTCGCGTGTACATTTGTTTCAATGTTCTTAGCTTCTTTATGACATGTTATACAGTTTACCTCATTCTTAGTTTTTGAGTGAGGTAAGTCATCCGGGTTATAATTTTCATGGCAGTCTTCGCATTCAGAAACATTATGGACTGATTTTTTGTAACCTTCCTGATTTACAAAAAGCGATACTTTCTTCCCGTTCTTATCCATGGTAAGATCTTTATCTTCATGGCAGGTCAGACATACATCAGTACTTCCGGTTGATATTTTGGAATAGCTATCTGCAAATATTAAAAGTCCGCTTACCAGTATTACCGGCAGGAAGAGTTTAATGATATTTTTATAATAGCTTTTCATTTGATGTTTTTTTGCCCGAAGTTTCAGGCTGTTTCAGTTATTTTACTCTATCAGAAATTTCTTCGACTGCTTTTTTTAGCTCGCTCAGTTTAAAAGGCTCAGACATATACTTAACATCTCCGGAATCTTTATTCACATTTCCAAGTGATGGTAAACAGATTATAGGGATGTTATTGAATTTTTCTTTAATTTTCTTTGTAAGGTCGCGGTCAATATCCTTATCCAATATAAGGCAATCTATCTCGTTGATAAATCCGGTAATAAATTTTTGATTTATATCTTCACCGCTAGTACAGGTAATTTTATATCTCTCCGAATCAAGTGTCTTCCTGATAAGCGAGCAGATCTCCGATTTTAAACTTAGAATATGTACGTTGTAATTATTCATTTATATAATATCTTTATCTATATATGATACAAATAACGTGCCATATTTTTGTTGTTTTACATCATTTTTTTAGAAGATTTAATGCTTTGTGTAGATAAATTCTACAAAAACTGGGATATTTAAGGGGAAGTGATGGGGATGAAAATTTACATAATAAAAATCACTAAAAAAGAGAAAAGTAAGTATTTTCCTATTGACAAAGAGAACTTCAATTACTATATTTATATGTGACTAAATAGTCACATATAAATATATGGAACTTGTCTGGAAAGCATTATCGGATAAAACCCGCAGGAAAATTCTGGACTTACTTCGCGAGAAGGAATTGACAACCGGAGAGCTATGCAGCCATTTTAAAAAACTTTCGCGGTATGGTGTAATGAAACATCTTAATATTTTACACAATGCAAACCTGATAATCATAAAACGTGAAGGCAAAAACAGGTGGAACTATATAAACCCTCTCCCAATACAGGAAATTTACGAAAGATGGGTAAAAAAATATGAAGCAGGATGGAGCAGCTATTTGATTCAATTTAAAAACAATATGGAGAAAACCAAAATGGAAAAAATTAAATTCCAGGTAGCAGTAAGGATAAGCAAACCTATTCAGGAAGTATTTAAAGCATTTGCAGATAATCAAATTTTAAGCAGTTATTTTGTTACATCAGCAAGCGCACCGATTAAAGCCGTTGGCGATAAAATAACATGGTCATGGGGCGAACACAAAACAGAAATTGTCATAACGGAATTTGTTGAGAACAAACGTGTTGCTTTCACCTGGCCGGCTTATAAGGTCAATTATGATTTAAATTGTTTATTTGAATTTGAAATTGTTGACGGCAAAACAAGAGTTTCCGTTACAGAAGAAGGATGGAAAGACGATGAGGCAGGAATTAACAGTTCACTCATGAATAATGCCGGCTGGAAAGAAATGCTCTTAAACATGAAAGCATGGGTTATGCATAATATTGATCTAAGAAAATAAAATTACATTTTCATTTTCCTGTTGTTGTTGGTGACAACACCAACAATGGGGGGTAAGTGAAGTCTGACACCTTTGGATTGCATCAAATATTGATCTAAGAAAATAAAATTTTTGCTACCATCCCAAACTGGAGTTTGGGATGGAGGAAAAGAAATAAGTATTATACAGTAATGTCAGGTTTGTAACCTGATTATCTTATTATTTATTCCCTCCCCCTCGGGGAGGGTTAGGGTGGGGTATCACTCCAAATCATATTCCTTAATCTTCTTGTAAAGGGTTTTGCGGTCAATTCCTAAAATTTTAGCTACCTGTAACTTGTTCCAGCCGTTTTCTTCAAGGACTTTACGGATATGTACTTTCTCAAGGTCCTTTAGCTCTAAGTTGCCGCCCATTAAAATATTTTCATCGTCATTATCATTTGCAGTCAGGAATCTGAAGTTATGCCGCCCAAGCATATCAGTATCAGATGATATTACTGCGCGCTCAATAACACTTTCAAGCTCGCGCACATTACCCTGCCAATGGTGGTGGGTAAGCAGGTCTATTGCATCACCATTAAGCGCATAATGCTTTTCAGTTTTAGTGGATATTTTTTTTATGAAATGGTCAGATAGAATCGGTATATCCTCTTTTCTTTCATCAAGCGTTGGGAGTGAAATTGTAACCGTTGCTATCCTGTAAAAAAGGTCCTCACGGAATTTCTTTTCATCAATCAATTCCTTCATGTTGCGGTTTGTTGCCGAAAGTAACCTTACATCAACTTTCTTTACTTTATCACTTCCAAGAGGTTTAATCTCCCATGTTTCAATCACTCTAAGCAGCTTTGATTGCAGTACATATGGCATTTCCGCAATTTCATCCAGTAAAAGAGTGCCGCCATTGGCAAGCTCGAATACACCTTTTTGCGCATCAACTGCTCCGGTATAAGCGCCTTTGGTATGACCAAATAGCTCGCTCTCCAAAAGATTTTCAGGGATTGCGCTGCAGTTAATTGCGATAAATGGTCCTTCACTCCTTGTGCTGTTATGATGAATTGCCCTTGCAACAAGCTCTTTACCGGTTCCACTTGCGCCTTCTATCAAAACATTTGCATTAACCCTGGCGACATTCCTTATCATATCAAATATATGCAGCATCTTCCTGCTTTTACCAACTATACTGCTGAAAGAAGAATTTTCTTCAACCTGTGAACGCAGGTTAGAAACCTGATTATTGAGATTAATATTTGCAACGGCTTTATCAAATTTTAAAATGAATTCTTCCAGGTTAAAGGGTTTCCCGATATAATCAAATGCGCCAAGTTTCATCGATTCAACCGCAGAATCTATTGAACCAAAACCGGTTATCATAATAAAAAGGGTGCCTTCTTTTTTTGCCTTAAGAAGATCTACGCCGCTAACATCCGGCATTTGAAGATCGGAAATAACAATATCAAAATCTTCATTTTCAATTCTGCTTAAAGCAGCATTACTGTCATTTTCAGTTACAGGCGTATACCCTTTTTTTTCCAGTACTTTCTTTAGGAGTATTGTGGAATTAACCTCATCATCAACAACTAATATTTTAATATTTTCGGTGTTCATTATTGATTAAAAATATAAAAAACTTTCTATACAAATATAAATATGCTGGTCATATCATTATATGACAAAAATCATGTAGACTAATGACGTTAATCATAAATAACCTCAATTTCAGCAAAATTTTAAGGGTTGGTGTGTAATTTCACCCCACGTCATACAAAACATATTAAAAACACAGCATTTATAGCCATAATATTTGGCACGCTAATTGATGTATATATAGTTAGAAATTTACAAAACGAAAATGTTAAAAATCAATAACAATTTAGGAGGTATCACAATGAGACGGACAGGGACATTCTTACTGTTTGTATTTTTATGTGCAGGTATAGTATTTGGAGCGCCTAGGGTAAAAATAGTTACAGAATATATTACACCTAACATGCTTGCAACTAATTCTGCATTTACACAAGATTCAACAGTTGCAAATGGATTAAGAACTGTTGCCAGAGGAACATATGTTTATTTAAGAGCATGGAACTTTGGAGATACAACATCTATCCAGACTGCAACATGGACAATGCTTGTTAAGCCATCAGGCTCTACAGCAACACTTGCCGGAATAACGGGTTTGCCAACCTGGCAGAAATTTAAAGTTGATCTATCCGGCAGTTACCAGATAAGGGTTTCAGTTGTAACCTCAACAGGCTCAAAAGATACTACAGTAGATGTTTATGCATCTGCATATGTCGGAACGGGCGGATATGAAAATGTACCGGCTGTATTCCCTAATTGTATGAGCTGCCACAATGGAACCCAAATGTTTGATGATATTTTTAATAGGTGGAAAGTTTCAAAACACGCTACAACATTTAAGTCAAAAATTACCTCTGGTCCTTCTTCCTATGGAATTGAGCAATTCAGAGTTCATACTTTAGGATATAACCAGTTAATTGTTACAGATAATAATGGTTTTGATGATAAAGCATTGGCATTAGGCTGGAACTGGACAAATTACGCTCCACCAAAACCAGCTAACTGGGATTCATTAAAGAACAGGTTCCCTTCACTTGTAGCATTTGCAAATGTAGGGTGCGAAAGCTGTCATGGACCCGGAAGTGAACACGTATTTGGCGGCGGAGATACAAGTAAGATCATGCAAAGTGTAAATGAAGGTGTTTGCGGCAAGTGCCATGACTCCCCTCAATTAGGTTCACAATTCGCTCAGTGGAAAAATGCAAGTCACTCTACAACAGTTTGGTCTTCATCTTTCGCGCAGAGTAATTATGCAACACCTAATGATCTTAGCAACTGTATAAGATGCCATGATGGACAGGGTTATGTTAATTTTACAAAGGGTAAACCAACAAATACCAATGGTAAAACACAGGCTTCTCATGAAATGGTAGCATGCGCAACATGCCACGATCCGCATGGAAATCCCAGTACTGGAAATTTAAGAACCAGACCAGCCGGAAGTGATACACTTGCTAACGGTTACCATTATACAAATGTTGGCTCAGGTGCTACATGTTTGGATTGCCATAAATCCAGAAGAAATGCAGCAACATATGTTACCACAAAGATTACAAGCAGCAACTGGGGTCCGCATTACAATACACAGGGAGACCTTTATTTAGGACAGAATATGGCAACATTTGGCGGAGCTCCTTACAGGTCAACTCAGCACTTTGCTTTCCTGCAGAATGCATGCGTAACATGCCATATGGCACCTACTGATACAGCCTCTGCTAACAGAGATAAAGTTGGTGGTCATGCCCTTTTCTTGCATAATGATGCTACAGATTACGATCATTTAAAAGCATGTCAGACCTGTCATGCCGGTAAAACAAGGTTTGATCAGTTTATTGCTGACGCAGATTATGATGCCGATGGTAATATTGAACCATGGAGACTTGAAGTTGCCGGAAGTTTAACAAGATTAGCTATTTCTCTTCCGCCTTATGGGATAGATTCAGTTTCATGGCAATTAATAGCAGCAGATACACTAAACCCGAACCATTTAAATATGAAAAAGGCATATTATAATTACCGCGGATTAAAAGACGGAGGTGAATTAGGTATGCATAATGCAAAATATGTTATTGATGCATTAGTAGCTTCTAGGAATGCTGTTCTTGGTATTATTAATATTTCTTATGAAGTACCGGCAAGATTTGAGTTATCGCAGAACTATCCTAACCCGTTCAATCCTACAACTAAGTTTAAGTTCTCACTTCCAAAAGAAAGCGATGTAACGATAGTTGTTTACGATATTATGGGCAGAGTAGTAAATGTTCTTGCCAACTCAAAATTCACTCCGGGCAAGTATGAAGTTGAATGGAGCGGAAATAACTCCATGAACAATCAGGTAGCAAGCGG
>JANPBV010000316.1:0-2370 GCA_031430615.1 Ignavibacteria bacterium
CGCGGTTCGTTGTTCTTGCTATTCCTTTGCCTGTACCAAACCAAACAGTATCTCCAGCCTGATTACTTACAACAATTACATCAGTAATGAAATTAGAGATTATGGTTTGCGAAGATACAGGAGCAGCAGTATATCTGCCTAAAAGGTTATTACCTTTATTCGTTCTTCCAACAGGTTTTAAATTTTTGCAAATATCGTTTGATATTTTAAAACCATCGGGCAGCATTTGTGAGAGCAGACTGCCTGATAATAATAATGCTAATATTAATAGTTTTTTCATTTTTTACCTGTACACGTTAATTGAATCAATAAGAGTATTACTTACAAGACTTGGGTTACCTCTATCCTTTGCTGTAAAATCAAAACGGAAATAACCGATTAATGAATCAGCGGGACTTGGAGTAATTTTTATTAACAATGAGAACTTGCCATCATTTGCAACTGTATCACCGTGCGCCAATATATTCCCATCATCAAAAAGAGAAACATCAAAACCATTTTGGAATCCGGATGGTCTGAAAGAATTATATGAAACCAAATCGATATTACAAATACCTTCAGGATCAAAAGCGCGTACCTGCATAAAACCGATATTAATAGTATCAGCACCAATACCGCTGGGTCTTCTTAAGCTATCCGGTAAAATTAAATCCGAAATTACGGGAGGATTATTTGAGGTATTAACTACAGCGAAATTTCCTATTACAGTATTTCCATATACACCGGAAACATTTTGAGCAGAAAATTCAACTTTATAATTTCCTATCAATTTACAATCAAGTAATTGAGAAAGTTGTCCGGTAAAACGATTGTCACCAGCTGTGGTATCAGGAAGTATTCCGTCATCTTTTAACAGAACATCTCCAAGTATTGCACCTAGTGGATTTGTAATTCTGCCATTAACGCTTGAAACAGGTTCTTCTGATGTAACGACAGCCACCAAAACCGGATTTATATAAGCTGTATCAAATGACCCCGGGGTTACAAAAACATCTGTAATATTCGGAAATGTTATCAGAGGATCAATAACAACATCACTATCCTTTTCGCAGGAATACATAAGTATCCCGAGAATAAGCGGAATTAAAAAATATTTTATTTTGTGCAAACTGTGGATTTTTAGTTTAAATACGATATGTAGAAATTTCGATAGGCTAAATTAGGTTGTTATTGTGAGATTTTCAATGAAATTGTTAACGTTAATAGCAAATATAAGGTATATTTTAAAAAAAGCAAGTAAGAAATGAGAAATTTTGAATATAATTTATTCTAAAATGGATTACGGTTTGAAACTACCCGAAGGGCAGAAATTTTACCAAATATATAGTGCAAATGTTTGTCTAAGACAAAAACATTGGAACTTAGTCCTTAATTTTCAAATAGTTTAGATATTACCGTGATATTTTATTAAAATAATTTATTTAAATCCAATTGCAGCCCCGCCTGCTTTAATTCCTTAGCTAATTTAAACTTCCAACTTCCTTCATCGTCCATATTTATATATACAACTCCAAGATAATCACTAGGAATTTCTACCTCATCTTTATATAACACACAAACATTCTCTCTTCCTAGGATACCTGAAAAATAACCTAATTCTAAGATAACATTTTGTCTGGCACGAGGCTTTTGGTCATCGGGTTTGTTTTTCGGATATCCAATATCATCTGGAGTTAATATCACAACAGCAAAACCAACTTGCGAAGCATCTCTTTCAAATTTTTCAATTACAGTTTTACCTTCATTGGCTTGTTCATGAAGGATTATTGCTTCCAAAGCAAGTTTTTCTATTGCTCGCGCCACTTCTGTTTTAGCAAGACTGTCATGACCATTGACAATAAAGACTTTATTTGAAGTTGTTTTATTAGTCTTCAATATAGGCTCAATTTTTTGAAGTGGCTGGTTATCCAAAAGATAATATTCTGGTGATTCTACAATTCCTTTTCTCAAGTCAATTAAGTAATTAGCCAAAAGAATTTTTTCAGCTTCCCATGAATTGCCACTTATTTGTGCAAGTAACTTAATCTCTTCACTAAGGATTAAGGTACTTAATATTCTTATAGTTCTATCTTTCCATATAGGAATTTCTTTGGATAGGCCTGAATTCATAGCTTGCAACTTTGAAAGTTGATTGTCAATTAGATTTGTAGCTTTTAATACTATTGAATCTTTCATATCTTTATCTTGTTTGAATTACATATAGTGTTCTGTAAATTTTAAATCTTCATTAATTAGATAAATTACACTTCCTATCAATAACAAGGTTTATAAATACATATCTGTTAATATTACCATATCACTGCATTTAGATAAAAGTCAGTATTATCGGAAGTTTTTCCTTAGTATAATGGTTGCGAATTAAGTGTTGAA
>JANPBV010000317.1:0-8280 GCA_031430615.1 Ignavibacteria bacterium
GTAATGAGTAATGAGTAATGAGTAATGAGTAATGAGTAATGAGTAATGAGTAATGAGTAATGAGTAATGAGTAATGAGTAATGAGTAATGAGTAATGAGTAATGAGTAATGAGTAATGAGTAATGAGAGCAGATGATAATTATTGAAAAAGCGGAATTAGTTAGCAAAGAGTATCCTATATTATAGTATAGAAATTATATCAGATGAATTCGAATAGTTCAAACAGCAGTAAAAATTCAGAAAGTATCAGTAATCCAATCGAACCGAAAAAGATAAAACGCAGGAATTTCTTCGTGTATCTTGGAGCCGGAGCGCTTGGCGCGTTTGCATTGACGAAGTTACCGTTTAGAATGTTTCAGCAGAAATTAAAAGCCGAAACAAGTATAAAGGTTAAAGTTAATCCCTACGCTGTAAAGCGTGATATGAGCAAAAAAGCACAGGATACGAAAGGACAGGTAAATGGATAATACAAACGGAATGGATGATATAAAAAAACCAATAGATAACAGTTCACAAAATAATTCAGAAGAAAACACTCCTAAAGATAGCGGTTACTGGCGCAGCTTCCAGGAATTGCATAATGACCCTGCATTTAACAAAGCATTAAAGAATGAATTTTCACCAGAGGCTTTAGAGAAGCCCGATGTAAAGAGTATGTCAGCGGTATCAAGGAGAAAATTTCTCGCGCTGATGGGTGCATCAGCGGCATTTGCAGCAGCAGGCTGTAACAATTACCACGATAAAGGATTAGTTGTTCCATATAACCAGAAGCCAGAGGAAGTAACTCTCGGTTTACCTAACTATTACGCCTCAACGTGCACAGGCTGCACCAGCGCATGCGGGATACTTGTTAAAACACGCGAAGGGCGCCCTATAAAAGTTGACGGGAATCCTGACCATCCTGTTAATAAAGGGAAGATCTGCACTAAAGGACAGGCAAGCGTAATGAACCTTTACAATCCTGAACGCTTAAGAGAACCAATGATGAACAAGGCTCAATCAAACTGGAATGACATCAACAAAAATATTTCAGCGGCTTTAGGTTCAGCCACAACATCAGGAAAAGAAATCGCGATTGTAACCGGAGCGATACTATCACCAACTCTCAAAAAATTACTTGATGAGTTTAAGGTAACATATCCGACATCAAAAGTATATTCATTCGAGCAGATAAACGATAATACGAGAATAAACGCATGGCAGAAGTCATACGGCAAGAGATCCATGCCTGTTCTTCAGCTTGATAAGGCAAAGATAATTCTTGCGCTTGAATCAGACTTCCTTGGCAATGATAATAACCAGATGGAATTCACAAAGATGTTCACGCAGAACCGTGACATTATGAGCAAGAATGAATTCAACAGGCTTTACTCAGTTGAAGGCGCGGCAACGGTAACGGGTATGAATGCCGACTACAGGCTCCGCTTACGTACTGATGCTATTGAAGAACTGGTTATGTGTTTGCTTAACGAATTTGTTGGCAAGAAAAAATTATCATCATTTGCAATTGATTCAAGAGTAACGACAGTATTTTCACAAAACGATATTAAACAGTTCGCATCAAAATATAAGCTTGATGAAAAAGTAATTAATCATTTAGTAGAAGACTTATCAAAGAACCAGGGTGAGGCAATTGTTCTAGGCGGCGATAAGTTACCGGAATCAACGCACATTGCGATCAATTTACTAAATGATGCGCTTGGTAACAACAAATTATATTCATCAGAAGCAGATAACACAGAAGTAATGGCGCTAAGCACACCTGCTGAAATGGATAACCTCGCGCAGAATATGTTAAACAGTAGAGTTGCTGTAGTAATTCATTTCGATACTAACCCCGTTTACAACCTTTCACCGGAATACAAATATGCCGATGCGGTGAAGAAGGTTCCGATGAGCATTACATTGACGGAACAAATAACCGAAACATCAGAGATATCAAATTATGTTCTCCCTATTCATAACCCGCTTGAATCATGGGGTGACTACAAAACAAGAACAGGCTTCTACAGTATGCAGCAGCCAATTATTGCGCCACTCTATAACACAAGAGAGAAGGAAGCAATTTTACTCAGCTGGAAAGAGCCAAAAGAGTTTACTGAAACATTATACAGAGATTATTTAATTTCAAACTGGGAAAAAACAATTTACCCTTTAATGGGCGCAGCGGCTCCTTTCAAAAAATTCTGGAATTCCGTTCTGCATGACGGCGTTGTTTTCCTGAATGAAAAACCAGAGGCAGCAGGAACTGGATTTTCTGTCGATGCATTTTCATCATCACCAAGAATGAAGGCTTCGAATGATTTTGTTGTGATGCTGCAGAATAATAACAGTGTTGGTGATGGCAGGTTTGCATCAAACGGCTGGCTGCAGGAATTGCCTAACCCGGTGACTAAGATAGTTTGGGATAATTATGCGGCAATGTCAGTTCAGTCAGCAGCAGAGCTTGGTGTAGATTCCAACAATACAATAGATATTACAATAGGTTTTGGTAAACAGACCTTCCCCGTTTATGTTCAGCCCGGTATTGCAGATAAGACAATTGAAATTTCTTTAGGTTACGGCAGAACTGCCGCAGGCATAATTGGTACCGGTATTGGCGTTAATGCGAATGCCCTAGTTGCAAAAGCGTCCGTTTTATCCGGGAGGCTTTATAACAATGCAAAGGTTGCCTCTGCTGGCGGAAAGTATGAGCTTGTTTCAACGCAGGAGCACTTTCCGATAGATAGCGACCCGCTCTTGAAAAATATTCAGTTCAGAAGAGGAATAATAAGACAAGGCACTGTTGAAGAGTATAAGAAGAATCCAAAGTTTCTGAAAGAGGAGAAAACTCATTTAAGTATGCAGCCCATAAATGACCCTCCTGTTTATGACAGGGAAGGATTTACAGGCTACAAATGGGGAATGGCAATTGACCTGAACAAATGCACAGGCTGCGGCGCATGTGTAACAGCCTGCAACGTTGAAAATAATATCCCGATAGTAGGCAAAGAGCAGGTTAATGCAAACCGCGAAATGATGTGGCTGAGAATTGACACGTATTTTTACGGAACTCCTGATGCGCCTTCGGCAAACTTCCAGCCTATGTTATGCCAGCATTGTGATTATGCGCCGTGCGAGAATGTTTGTCCTGTAGCCGCAACAACACACAGTGATGACGGTTTGAATTCAATGGCTTATAACAGGTGTGTGGGCACAAGATACTGCTCAAATAACTGTCCGTACAAAGTAAGAAGATTTAATTATTTTGATTACAGGTCACGTGTTGGTGATGGCGTTCAGTATGCTGAGTCAATGGACCTGATGGCAAACCCTGAAGTTACTGTTCGCTCAAGAGGTGTGATGGAAAAATGTTCATTCTGCGTACAGAGAATTATGAAGGAAAGACAGGATGCAATCCAGGAAAACCGCGGAGTGATAGGCTCTAACGTAAAGACAGCTTGCCAGGACGCATGTCCGGCATACGCGATTGAATTTGGAAATGTTAACGATAAAGAATCAACAATTGCGAAATACAGGACACATGATTTAGGTTACAGTGTTCTTGAAGAAATAAAAGTTTTGCCAAATGTTACATACATGGCAAAATTAAGGAACATATACGAGCCGATGCATACAGAAGAGACTAAGAAAGAAGAACATAAGTAGATTGTCCCGCCAGGGTCACGCGGAGCGTGATAAACTGGGATTTCACCTGCGGCTCAAAGTGTATAGAGTTGATGAGATTGCTTCGCAGCTAAAGCTGCTCGCAAAAGGAGAAAAAATAAAATTCGATTTTTTAATTATAGAAATAAGTTAATATAATGAGTCTTGACGCAACTTATACACGGGAGATACCTTTAGTTGAGGGAAAAACTTCGTTCAAGGAAATTGATGATGTTATTGCCAAGCCAACTGAGACCAAGCCTAATATTAAATGGTTCATCGCCATCGGTATCAGTTCCACGGCATTGCTTATCGGCGCTGTTTGCCTGGGGCTGACGTTCTGGTACGGCGTAGGACTTTGGGGAAACAACCAGCCTGTAGGATGGGCGTTTGATATTATAAACTTTGTGTTCTGGATAGGTATTGGTCATGCGGGAACACTTATTTCTGCTATCTTATTCCTTTTCCGCCAGAAGTGGAGAACCGGTATTGCGCGCTTTGCAGAAGCTATGACGATCTTTGCGGTTATGACTGCGGGTATTTTCCCCGCAATTCACACGGGCCGCCCATGGCTTGATGGGTATTTGTTCCCGTATCCAAATCAGCACAGTCTGTGGGTAAACTTCACATCACCTTTGCTTTGGGATGTGTTTGCGGTATCAACATACTTTACTGTTTCATTTGTATTCTGGTTCATAGGCTTGATACCTGATTTTGCGACACTGCGCGACAGGACAACAAGCGGAATTAAAAAAGCGATATATACTGTAGTAAGCTTAGGGTGGAGAGGCTCTAACCGCCACTGGCAGCATTATGAAAGAGTGTATTTAATACTTGCAGGGTTATCGACACCGCTGGTACTTTCTGTACATACAATTGTGAGTTTTGATTTCGCGGTCTCGGTAATTCCCGGGTGGCATTCAACGATCTTCCCGCCATACTTTGTAGCAGGCGCTATATTTTCGGGATTCGGTATGGTATCAACCGTACTTATTATAGTGCGCAAAGTTTTTGATATGGAGCATATCATAACCATTAACACACTTGAGAAGATGAATAAAATTCTTCTTGCAACGGGCTCTATGGTTGGTTATGCGTATTGTATGGAATTTTTTATTGCATGGTACAGCGGAAATCCGATAGAGCAGTTCACATTCATTAACAGGGCATTTGGTCCGTACGCATGGGCTTACTGGATAATGTTCAGCTGCAACGTATTTTTCCCGCAGCTCTTCTGGTTCAAAAAAATAAGAAGGAGCATCCCCATAACATTTGCGCTTGTGCTATTGGTTAATGTGGGAATGTGGTTTGAAAGATTTGTAATTATAGTAACATCGCTTCATAGAGATTACCTGCCATCGAGCTGGGCAATGTATTATCCCACAATGTATGATATAGGTATTTTAATAGGAAGCTTTGGATTATTCTTTACGCTTGTACTGTTGTTCGCAAAAACGATGCCAGTTGTTGCAATGAGCGAAATAAAAGCGGTAACAGAAGGCGCGCAGCCAAGCCATAAGCATAAGTAGGGTTGAAGGTTATAAAGTTATAAGGTTATAAGGTTATAAGGTTATAAGGTTATAAGGTATTGTAAGTATAAATAGAAGTTACCAAATAATTAAGCATGATAGGTAAAATATTAAAGAAGTTTGACGATAGATTCTTAGCCCGCGAACCGCGGACGGGTGAACTGTTCGCAGTTGCAGCATTGTTTGATACACCTGACCAGATAATTCACGCGGCTGAAAAAGTTTCCGGCTCGGGTTACAAAAAGTTTGATGTACTCACTCCATACCCTGTTCACGGAATGGATGATGCAATGAATCTGAAACCATCAAGCATTGGCTGGGTAGCGCTTGTTGCGGGTATCAGCGGAACTTCGCTTGCATTCCTGATGATATGGTGGATGGTTGGGGTAAATTACCCGAACATTTTCGGAGGTAAGCCGTTCTTTAATATTCCGGCATCTATACCAATTATGTTTGAGCTTACCGTACTTATTTCAGCATTAACGCTGGTAGGTTCGCTGATATCAATTTTCATGAAACTTCCTGCGAATGCGAATCCTTTGATGGATACTGATTTTATAAAAAGTGTTACAAGCGATAAATATGGTTTATATATAGAAGCAAAAGACCCTAAGTTCAATATTGATGAAGTAACGGCAATGTTTCAGGCACTTGGCGCGTCATCTATCAGCAATATCAATGAGGTACTTTATGAGTTAGGGGATACAAAAAATCTGCTGCTTAGTAAAAAATTTGTGAGCGCTATTGTTGGTACAAGTCTGGTAACCGCAGTGGTAACATATTTAATATTAAATGTAGTTCTATTTCTGCCGCCCTTTGACTGGATGCATTTCCAGCCAAGGGTTGACCCGCAGACTGACAGTAAATTCTTTAAAGATGGGTTTTCAATGCGCAGACCTGTTGAAGGCACTATTGCAAGGGGATTTATTCCATACGAGTTCAAAGGAATGCCTGACAGCATGGTTGTTGTTACTCCAAATCCATTGCCGGTTAATCAGAAAGTACTTGACCTTGGCAAGAAAAGATTTGATACATACTGCTCTCCATGCCACGGTTATTACGGTAAAGGTGATAGCAGATTGAGGGGACAGTTCCCTGTGCCTCCAACGCTTCTCTCGGTAAAGGTTACCAACTGGAAAGATGCGAACATTTACCATGTAATTACAAACGGACAGAATACAATGCCAAGTTATGCCAGTTCAATTTCACGGGATGACCGCTGGGCTATAATACATTATTTAAGAGTACTGCAAAGGTCACAGAACGCTTCTGATAGCGATGTTGTAGTGAAATAGAAATGTCAATAATTACTCAAATATCAGATGCTGATTATAGTATTAAATGGCTGAATCTGGCTAAGGAAATTGTTCTTAAAAATATAGATAAAGATAAGTATGCTGTATTCCTTTTTGGTTCAATGGTAAGGGATCCTGAGAAAGCATATGATATGGATATTGGAATATTAGGCAACGAAAAAGTACCATTTGAATTAATTGAAGATATTAAAGATGATCTTGATGAATCGATAGTGCCATATAGACACGATATAACAGATTTTCACAATGTAGATAAAGAATTCAGAAAGTTTGCGTTGAGTAATATTCAAATTTGGAATGAATCAGATTTGGTTGAAATTAAATAAAAGAATTTTTTGATATTATTAGATAAAGTTTCTATCAGTTAAATGGATTATATTAAAAAACAATTACCGGATTCACTTGCCAAAACAGGCGGCATACTGCTTGGGATGGGTGTATTGATATTAATACTGGCATTCATCTTCACGCCGCAGCGGGCATTTTTTGATTACCTGTGGATATATCTTTTCATGGTATCAATTGCGGTAGGCTCGCTTGCGTTAATTGCGCTGGAGTATCTTGTTGGCGCAACATGGAGCACACCGTTCAGGAGAGTAACCGAGATAATGGCTTCACTCACTCCCGTGTTAATACTGCTTGCAATTCCATTGTTTTTCGGGATGCATGACCTTTTCCACTGGACACATGCCGAAATAGTTGAGCATGACGCAGTGCTTACATCAAAAGCGCCGTATCTTAATATTGAGTTCTTCACGGCAAGAACTGCTTTCTGCCTGTTGTTATGGGTTATGTTCTTTTTCCTTTTAACAAAGAATTCCGAAAAGCAGGATATTGACGGCGACCCGAAATACACAAAAAGGAATATTACGCTTTCAACAATTTTTGCCCCATTGTTTATTGTGACAATCACAATTGCCGCAATTGACTGGGCTATGAGTTTAGAGCCGCACTGGTTCAGCACGATATTCGGTGTATATTATTTTGCCGGCACTGTAATAGCCGCTCTTGCTGCTACGACTTTTGCAAGCGTTAAGCTTAAAGAAGGCGGTTATTTAGATTCAAGTTTAGGTAATGATAGCTTTTATTCACTTGGCACATTAATGTTCGCATTCAATATATTCTGGGGATACATAGCATTTTCGCAATTTTTATTGATATGGTACGCTGATCTGCCGGAGGAAACTTTCTGGATGATACACCGCTGGGATGGCACGTGGAAGTTTGTTTCGCTTGCGCTGTTGTTCTTCCATTTTATATTTCCGTTTTTAATACTAGTTGGCAGGAATGCAAAGACAAATCTGCGGTTACTGAAAGTTATGGCACCATGGATGCTTGCTGCTCACGCGCTTGATCTGTACTGGCTGATATTCCCGACACTCTTTGTAGGCAACGCTTCATTTGGCTGGCAGGAATTAAGCTTCCCATTAGTTGTAGTCGGCTTAACAATGGTTGTATTTAAAATGGCTGCGAATAAGAAAAATCTTATGGCTGTGAAAGATCCGAAAATGCAGGCAGGGTTAGAGTTTCATCTTTAAATAGTGAAACAGTGAATTTGAGAAATAGTATCTTGAGTGAATTGAGTGTGTTGAGTAGTTGAGTAGTTGAGTTGGTAAGTAGCAGGTCAAAGGTTCGCCTTTGAATTCAGTAATATAAAAAGAGATAAAACAAGATTATAGTATATTATAATGAAAGATTATTTTAAATTTTACGGTTCGGTTTACATTATTTTCATAACGGCGTTAGTTGTTATGGGAACGATGTACATTAATGATCTGCCAAACGTAACC
>JANPBV010000318.1:0-6974 GCA_031430615.1 Ignavibacteria bacterium
AAACTCAAAAAATTCAAAAAGTCATTTTATGGGTTGAAATGGCTTTCCGAAAGAAGCCTGGTTCTAATTTGAACTGATCTAATAACAGAATCCCAATCTTGTTCATCTTTAGATTTAACCTTTCAATTAATGGGGCTCATATCCGGGTCCCATTATTTTTTTAACATTATGCCCGGTTATCTCTCAAATATCCTCTCTTTTACATAAATTCCAAATAAATTTTGTGATAAATATCATATTTTCGTATGACATAGGTAATAGGATTCTGACGCATTCTGTGCCATTTTTGTATAATTTCAAACCATTTAAATACTAAAAAAATGGAAACAACTAATAATACTTTAGTAAAAACTACGCCTGTAAGAGAAAGAAAAGTTAAAGGCATTGTGGAAATCGAAATATCCAAATGCAAAGGCTGTGAATTGTGCAGAACTGCATGTAAAGAAAATGCTTTGACTCTTTCTGATACAATAAATATTAAAGGTTACAGATATATAATTGCAAACAACGATCTCTGTTCAGGGTGTGTTAACTGCGCGCTTGTTTGCCCTGATGCGATCATTACTGTCTACAGAACAAATCCGAAGAAAAACTCCAAGCGTGAAGATATTACCCCTAAAAATATCAGGGAAGAGATTAAAGCAATAATTTCATCACCTGTTTACAACGACTTGAGCAATATGGATTATATTTAAAAAAAAATTATTACATAAGAATTTTTTATTTAAAGCAATTTTTATATGACGATGGAAACTAAATTAATGAAAGGTAACGAAGCAATGGCAGAAGCCGCTATTCAGGCTGGATGCGATGCTTATTTTGGTTACCCAATAACACCACAATCTGAAGTACTTGAATATCTTTCCAAAGAAATGCCTAAGCGCGGCAGGATAGTATTGCAGGCAGAAAGCGAAGTTGCCTCAATCAATATGATTTATGGCGCTGCAGGTGCCGGCTTCAGGACAATGACAAGTTCTTCCTCACCGGGAATAAGTTTAATGCAGGAAGGTATTTCCTACATTGCAGGAGCAGAGCTTCCATGTTTAATTGTTAACGTTAACCGTGCGGGTCCGGGGCTTGGAACAATTCAGCCCGGGCAGGGAGATTATTTCCAGTCAACAAAAGGCGGCGGACATGGTGACTATAAACTTATTGTTCTTGCGCCGTCATCAGTTCAGGAAATGGCAGACTTTGTGTTTCTTGGTTTTGATCTTGCCGATAAATACAGGAACCCTGTTTTAATACTAAGTGATGGCGCTATTGGTCAAATGATGGAAAAGGTAACTTTTGGCAAGTTCACCCCTAATAAAGTTGATAAACCATGGGCAACTGTAGGCAAACCTGCATCCCGTGAAAGAAATTATATTACATCATTACACATACAGCCTGAAAAACTGGAAAAGCACAATGAAAAGCTAATTGCAAAATATGAAGAAGTTAAAAAGAACGAAGTTAGGTTTGAAGAAATAAATACCGATGATGCTGAGTTTTTATTGGTCGCTTATGGCTTATCTGCAAGGATTTGCCACAAAGCAGTTGATATAGCAAGAGAAAAAGGAATAAAAGTCGGGTTATTAAGACCAATAACACTTTTTCCATACCCTACACAAAGACTATTTGAGCTTGCAGATAAAATTAAATTTATGCTAACTGTAGAATTGAATGCAGGACAGATGGTTGAAGATGTTAGACTTTCAGTTAATGGTAAAGTTCCCGTAGAATTTTACGGCAGGCTTGGCGGTATGCTACCTGATCCTGAAGAAATAGTAAATAAATTACAAAAATTAATTAATAAATATAATGCGTTCTGAAGAAAATTTACTGGTTGAAGAACAGCTTATCATTGCAAAAGATGATACTGTTAGGATAGATCCTGTTAATAAAGAACCGGCACAGGAAGAAACTACAGAAATACTTGACCATGAAAAGCCCAGATGCTTAGATCCTGAGTACGAGTTAGTATATCAGAGACCAAATACTATGGTTGATGTCGCTATGCACTATTGTCCGGGATGCGCGCATAGTTTGGTTCACAAACTGATAATGGAAGTTATTGAAGAAATGGGTATTCAGGAAGATACAATTGGAGTTGGGTCAGTAGGATGCTCTGTGTTTATATATGATTACATGGATATTGATATGACCGGAGCTGCGCATGGCAGGGCTTGCGCTGTGGCAACGGGAATTAAAAGACTAATGCCTGATAAATATGTTTTCACTTATCAGGGTGATGGCGACCTGGCTGCAATTGGTATTGCAGAAACTCTTCACGCAATTAACCGTGGAGAAAATATTGCAATATTTTTTATCAACAATGCTGTTTATGGTATGACAAGCGGGCAAATGGCTCCTACAAGTTTGGTTGGAATGAAAACAACTACAAGTCCTTTTGGAAGAGATGTTACAGATCAAGGATATCCTATAAAAGTATCTGAACTGATAAGTCAGCTGCCGGGAGCATTTTATGTTACTAGACAATCTGTCAATAATGCTACCGCTGTTAGAAAAGCCAGGAAAGCAATTATGAATGCTTTCAAATATCAGAAACTGAATAAAGGAACATGCTTTGTAGAAATTATAGGCAACTGTCCATCAAACTGGAAAATGACTCCGATAGAATCAATTAAATATATTGATGAAGAAATGATTAAAACCTTCCCTGTTGGAGATATAAAATTACCAAAGGGTGAAGATCTTAAATTATTGGAGGAGGTAAAATAGCCATGTTAGAAGAATTAATAGTAGCTGGTTTTGGCGGACAGGGTGTCCTTTCTATGGGAATGACACTCACGTATGCAGGTATGGTTGAAAGTAAGGAAATATCATGGATGCCTTCCTATGGACCTGAAATGCGTGGAGGAACTGCAAATTGTATCGCCATACTTTCTGGTACAAAAATAAGCTCGCCTATCATTTCAATTTTTGATTCAGCGATCCTTTTAAATCAGCCTTCAATGGATAAATTTGAATCAAAAATTAAACCGGGCGGACTTTTAATTTATGAATCATCAAACATTTTTAAACCCAGTAAAAGAACTGATATTGAAATTATTGGTATACCTGCAGCTACAGAAGCTGTAAAAATGAATAACAGCAAGATACTTAATATGATAATGCTTGGGGCTTATCTTGAAAGAAAACCAGTTGTAAAAATTGAGTCAATTATTGAAGCATTAAAAAAAGTTCTGCCGGAAAGATATCATAACCTGCTTCCTATAAATAAACAGGCTCTTGAAAGAGGCGCTGAATTGGTAGAAAAGGAAATGATAATCTTAGGCGAAGCGTTTTAAGAATATTTTTTAAAACCCGGCAAAAACGGGTTTTTTTAATAATATTTGAATTCATTAGGTCTTGTTTTTGTATGATTTAATTGACTTAAGTCATATGAGAGTTTAAAATTATTTATCATTATTGTAATGCTGAGTACACGACATTTTTTACATTTGGTATAGATTTAATGGGTATCCATCCCTTTGGGACAAGAATCCCGTAGGGATTCCACATTTATAGATAAATTTATCGAATATTAACCGATGCCGTAGGCATCGTACATAAATATATTCTAATCCAAAAGGAATGGATACCCATTAGCAGTACAATGTGCGACACCTACGGTGTCGTAAGTTATCTTCATGTTAATTATAAATGTATGACGCCTCTGGCGTCAATTATCAGTTAAAATCTCTGTGGTCATAAAAAAATGTCGTGTACTAAGATTGTAATGAAGTAATAAAAATATAATAGAATGGCTAAATCAATAATAATTCTTGGAATAATTGCTGTAATTTTCTACGGATGCGGCAAAGATAATCCGGTAACAGTAGAAAACAATACACCTTCAGATTATGTTAAAATATATACTGCTGAATCAGGAGGGAATAAATTTGAAGTTTACAGCCTGTCATCATCTAATTTTATTTATGGATATAATGATATTGGTTTTAAAGTTTATTTAAGCAGCGCAGAGCAGACAACAGGTTTTGTAAAATTTAAATCAACAATGTATCATGGTCTTGGTGGTCCAAGCCATTCAGTTCCTGCATCAGAAAAGTTTTACTATAATATTGATAAGAATTTGTTTACGGGATATTCAATTTTCATAATGTACGATACTGCCGCATTTTGGACTTCTGATTTTAATTATAATGATGCAGTATTTATAGATTCATCCTTAATAAATCTGGTTTACTCATCTAAAACACAGGTTTATGGATGGGTTAATTCTGTCTTAGAAAACACATATTTTCTTACTATGATTGCCCCATCAGCGCCACGTGTTGGGTTAAATGAAGTAGATTTCATGCTGCACGAAACAGATATTATGGTAAGCTATACAGAAGTAAATGATGCTGAAATGTTCATAAAACCATGGATGGAATCAATGGGACACGGCTCTAGCAATAATACCAATCCTTCTATGGTATCACCAGGCAGGTACAAAGGCACAGCAAATTTCAACATGGCTGGCGAATGGTTTTTGTATGATTCAATTAAAGTTAACGGGACTTTTATTACCCGTACACCTGCTCCTAAATTCATTTTACAGGTAAATTAAACTGTGAATAAAATAATTGTCATACTAATATTTGTTTTATCATTACAAAACTCAGTTTATACATGTAATAGCTGCGGCGGAGGTACAGGTGATCTTGCGGTATTAGCCCTTGACGGAATAGCTTTATTTAATATAGGTGTATCCAGAGATAACTATACAGGGTTATGGGATAAAAACGGAAGCTGGATACAGAATAAATATTCGCAAAGCCAGTATAAAATTATTTTAAATACTGCATATAGATTAAACCGCCATATACAATTTGCTGTATCAGTACCATTTGTATATAATACAAGTAATATCCCCGGACTGAAATCAAGTGGTTCGGGAATCGGTGATCTTGTAATTGGAGGCAGGTATGAAATTTTCCATGAATTTCAGCCTAAAAAAGATGGCAAGAAGTTGAAACTGGATAAGTCACTCCCCTATCTTGCAATTACTTTTGGACTGAATTTACCAACTGGCAAATCAGAAGAGACTGAAGAAAATGATGTAGATATTACCGGCAAAGGCTTCTATTCAACAACGCTTGGAATATCAATTACAAAAAGCATCATTAAATCAAAATTACAGATACTGGGTGATCTTAGCTGGCAGCATAGCTTTGAAAAAAAATATTCAGAGTATTATGGAACACCCATAAATTATGAATTTATTAAGCAGCCCGGTGAAAAATTCAATTATGCCCTGACAGCAAATTATATATTCAACAGCTGGCACGCCGTATCTTTAACTGCTTCAGGGTTCTTACAGAATAATTATAAGATCAATGGCGCTGAAGGATTAAATTCAAATGAAAGAAGCACAAATTTAATATTAGCGTATACATATTATCCTTCAATACCTTTCAGGATAACAACATCTGTGAAATTGGGTTTACCAGGCAATGATTTTGGTGTAAACGCGCAAGGCTCAACGGCATTTAACATAAGTTTTACATATTATATATCAAACTTAAAATGAAAAAAATAATTTCAATACTACCATTAATTCTCATCTTTGTAAGTACCACAAATTCAAAATTTACTATTAATCATTATATTCATTCAAACAAAATGATTGAAATAACATTTACAGAAAAAATCATTAAGATAAAGTGTAATGAAATGAGCTGTGATGCGTGCAAAAAAAGTATCACGCGTTCAATTAATCAGCTTCAGGGCATCACAAATCTTGATATCGATCTGGAAAGCAAAATTATTACAGTAGAAATAGATGATTCAAAAACTGACGAACAATCGGTTTTGAACGCAATTATAGAAGCCGGATACGATGCGGAAATTATAAAATAGAATTATATATATTAATAGAAAGATTTTATGTTTACCTCACTTGATAAAACCTTTTACCCGGGCTCCATTGCGGTTATAGGCGCATCTTCAAAAGAAGGAAGCTTAAGTTATGCGCTTGTTAGTAACCTGATAAACTATGGTTATAAAGGCTGTATTTATCCCGTTAACCCAAAAGCAGTTTCAGTTCACTGTATAAAATCATACCCTGATGTTCTTTCTATAAAAGATGGGATCGACCTTGCTGTTATTATGGTGCCAAAGGAATTTGTACTTAATACAATTGATGAATGCCATAAAAAGAAAATTAAATCTGTGGTAGTAATTACTGCGGGATTTAAAGAAACAGGAAAAGAAGGTTCTAAACTTGAAACTGAGCTTGTTAGGAAAATAAAAAAATATAAAATGCGTTTGGTAGGACCTAACTGCATGGGTTTGATAAACACTAATCCTAATGTTAAACTGAATTGTACATTTGTTCAGGGTACGCCAATTGCAGGTGGTATTGGTTTTGTCTCTCAAAGCGGAGCGCTTGGGGCTGCTATACTAAAGACAGTTCAGCAAAACGATATTGGTCTTGCGCAGTTCATAAGCATTGGCAATAAAGCCGATATTTCCGGGAATACAATACTGGAATACTGGTGGCATAATGATGATATTAAAGTTATTACATTATATCTCGAGTCATTTGGTAACCCACGTCAATTTATGCAATTGACCCGTGAAATTACAAAAACAAAACCTGTCATTGCAATTAAATCCGCAAGAACATCCGCAGGAATGAAAGCCGCATCTTCACATACCGGCGCGCTTGCAAGCAGTGACGCAGTTGTCGATGCTTTTTTAGAGCAAAGCGGTGTAATTAGAGTAAACACTACTGATGAAATGTTTGATATTGCCCGCGCATTTGATATGACAAATCTGCCTAAAGGCAACAGGGTGGGCATCCTGACAAATGCAGGAGGTCCGGCAATATTAGCGGTTGATGAATGTTCTAATTATGGTTTAACTGTTCCTGAACTTTCTGCAAAGACTCAAAGAAAATTAAGAAAATTAGCGCAGCAGGAAGCATCTGTTTTTAATCCTGTTGACCTATTACCGCCTGCTGATGCCGCAATGTATGCAAATGC
>JANPBV010000319.1:0-3914 GCA_031430615.1 Ignavibacteria bacterium
TATCGGACTCATAATCGAAGGCGAAGGAAATGATATTTATAACACCGATATTTTCGGGCAAGGCGGCGCTTATTGGTATTCACTTGGCGCAATTGTAGATAAATCGGGGCATGACAAATATAACTCCTATCAGTATGGACAAGGCGCGGGAATCCACTTAGCTGTGGGATTGCTTAAGGATTATGACGGGTGGGATTTCTACCAGTCAGATGGCGTTTCTCAAGGCTGCGGCCATGATTTTGGTTTTGGCATGTTGTGGGATGTTAAGGGGAATGATAATTACTCGGCTTACTCACTCTCACAAGGCGCAGGCAATGCTGATGGTATTGGCATATTGATAGATGAAAGCGGAACTGATGGTTACCTGAATAAATATCCGGGCAACACAAGAGGATACGGCAATCAAAGGCGGGAGTATGGCAGCATCGGCATTTTTCTCGATGCTTCAGGTACTGATTATTATTCCCAGCCGGGTTATGATAGCACTTTTATAAATTCCTCAAACTGGGGTGTGTTCACTGATTATAATTTCTCCGATCTTCCCGAACAGATTAGTGGTGATAACTTTAAAGTACCGCTTGATACCTCAAGAACAAGGGGTCGTGGCCCCTTGCAAAGTAATTTTTCAACTGAAGAACTTTTCATGATGGCAAAAACCATCGAGCCTCGCTTTTCTTTGTGGCAGGATTACGGCTTTAAAAAGCTAATTGAAGACAGCGCTAACACTGCAAAGTATATCGTAACAAAATTCAATACTACCGATCACCGTGATGTGCAGGTATTCCGTGTACTTGCTCTAAAGATTCAGTGGTCAATTGCGCAGGTACTGCTGGTAAGATTTAAACTGTATACAACCGGTGGCGGAGTTTTCACTCAGGCTGAGCTTAGCATGATGTGTTACATCTTCGGTGAAACCAAAGACCCCTCGGCGAAAGATTATTTATTTCAGCTAACCTATGATGAAAATTATCGCATACGATCCTCATCAATAAATGCCTTGGGTAAAATTAATTATGATAAAAGCGATAAGGAATTTATTGATAAAGTTACAAAAAGATTAAGTGAGCTTGCAATGGAAGGTTCAGACAAAAAAATTTACAATAAAGATATCGCCTTTGCGCTTGGGAATTACATTTCACCACTCGGAATGCAGACACTCCTTGATATGCTCAGCAATAATTATTACGGCGCAAGGTTTGTAGCATCGGAAAATCTGAAAAAGTACCAGAACCTTTCAGTTATAACATTTACCGATAGTGCAATTCCTGAATATTTTATGGATGAAAGGTCATTTATTGCATTTATAGGTTCATTAACTGCGCTCAACAGCAATGATTTCAAAATAGTTTATGATTTCCTTGATGTATCCCCTGTGTACAGCAATGAAGCGGTAGTATATAACCTTATCGAACTGTTGAAATACAAAATTGATAGTTCCGGTGAAAAGGGAATTGATGTATGGTATCAGGAGCAGTTAAATAGTCTTCAATCCAAAGTTCCGTTAAAAGTAAGATAAGAAATAGTCCCCCTTGTAAAGGGGGACTATAGTGTTAATATTAATTTAGCTTAGATTAAACAATTATATTAATTCTCGTAAATCTTAGACGGGGATTTGAAATCTTATAAAATAAGGCTTCCTCAACGGAAGCCTTATTAATTCCATCTGTGGTGTCAGGTATCCACCTGATACGCCGTCTTTGACGGCAAATATTTTAGATGTAGTTAATGCTTGTTAATGAAAACTTCGTTTTCCATGTCAGGTATATACAGACGTCACTCAAAAGACAGAGTGTCATCCTTAACTCTCCTCTATTGGATCAACTGCGTTGTTGCATGCATTGACACAGTCAATGCACTCCAAAAAATACTTGCTAAAAAAAAAGCCTCCTCACGGAAGCTTTCTTATTCATTTAATTACTATTTCTTTACTTATCTTCTGTTTTTCTTATCATTATTCCCATTTTAACTCTTGGCGCAATTTCACCTTTCATCATAGTTTCTGTTGTATCAACTTTTACTGTATCCTGCACAACTCTTAATTTTCCAACTGTTGTAGTTTCTTTTACATCACGTGTTTTACTTGAATCAGTTAAATAACTCAACTCTTTAACTCGTCTAATACTTAATCCTCCCTGAATATTCAGATCATTACGGGGTGCTTTAACTGAATCACCATTATCGTTCATATTATTTTTTGTTGAATCCGGCACAAATTCCACCGCGCCTGTGAGCGGTTTATCATCACCGCCTGATGAACCTGAATTACCGCATGAACTCACCATTGCAGATGCGCACAACATCAGTGCCAGCGCAGTTGCGCGGAACGGTGTCATAACAGGCATAAGGTAAGTTGGGAAAGTGAACTTCGGCTCTTCGATATTTATCTTAAGCCTTGGTTCTTCTATTGGAGTTGTTTCAAGCTGCGATATCCTGAACCTTCCGCAAACTTTTTTATCCATGTTATCCAGTAAAAAACTCTGGATTTCATTCTCAGATTTCTCGGAGAAATCAACTACTGTTTTTGAGCATACCTGGCAGAATGAACCCTGCTCATTTGGAGTCATTTTATCCCAATCTTCATTACATGGGTCTGGAATGTGGATTTTAAACAAATTTTCGTGTGCCATAATGTAAACCTTTTAGTGTTAAATAGTTTACTCCGCTTACACACATTTTGTTCCATAAAAGCTCCCCTCCTTTCAAAAGGAGGGGAAGAAATCTATTTCCAAAGGAAATAGATTGAGGGGCGGTTTCTTACCTTACTGAACGGAGTGAAGGAAGGTGGTCTGAACAAAAAAAATTTTGTTTTGCAATCGATGAAATTAAAAAGACGACCCGACGGGTCGTCTCTACACAAACAATTAAAATACACGCTGTACTTTTACGAGTTTCTTAAACAGAAATTTTTAGATACTTAATTCACAATCTCACTAAACTCTATCGGTACAGCTTCACCCTGTATCATAACCCTTAAACCGGTTGGAGCCTCACCGTTATTCACAACAAACGAAATTGTATTGATGCCTTTTGTAAATCCTTCTTTAATTTCAAACGGGTAGAACCCGTTCTGGAAAGCATTGTACTGTGTGAAAAATCCTGTGCTCCTCCCGTTAATCATAATATCCGCGCCGTTGTTATCGGTCGTCCAGAATCCTTTTATCTCAGCAGTTTCAGGCTTAAAGCCATGCAGTGAAAATGAAAGAGTGTATACATAGATCCCCGGTGAATTCCACTCACCGGCATCGGAGCGAGGCGCTATCCATTTAGAAATATTATCGTTATTAACCCATGCTCCCAAAGGAAATACATCGGATAGTACTACTTTTGTATCAGGACCGGTGAACATAGGGTCAGCGCTGATGCTTAAAACATAGTGCGGATCGGTTTCGCCATCTACCAAAGGCATTTTATTATTATCAACCCCCGTATTAAACAATGTGGGGATAGGGATTTTCTTTAAATCCTGAGAATCAACATTAAATGCAGCTGATAAAAAAAATATTGATAGTATAAATGGTCTTATTTTCATAATAACTTAACTTTTCTGCTTTAAAATATTACAAAATATTAAACATATCAATCTCAAATAAAAATCCCAATTGTTCGTGCCACGAATAGAGTATTCGAAAATTTTTGATTATTCAATATTTCCAATTATCATTCAGCATTAATAATTCTAATTTCGTGGAAACTGAACAACCAATCAGGCGATTATCTTTTGAAATATACAGCATTGAAGTTGTGTCAGGTATACACCCGACGCCACAATTGAACATTCATCCGCTGACTCTATGACATCGGATGAATGACTTTTCACAAAAAAAAGCGACCCTTACGAGCCGCTCAAGAAATTGTGAAACAATTTCGAAGTCCCGCTTTCCTGCCTGCCGCAGGCATGCGCCGGAATGACAAAC
>JANPBV010000320.1:0-4282 GCA_031430615.1 Ignavibacteria bacterium
TTTAAACGTGATAAGAAGACTGAATATGTTCATATATTGAACGGGTCGGGACTTGCTACCTCAAGACTTTATGTATCTTTAATTGAATCCAGCCAGACACCTGAGGGTAAGATCATTATTCCAAAGGTACTTCAGAAATATACAGAATTTGATATTATAGGCTGATTTTAGCCTGTTTTTAAGCTTTTTTAAGGGAACATTTACCTGATTGTATAGGTTAAACTGCTATACACGGTAAGAACATATAGATTTAAAAATGGTCATACTTCTGTTGTTTTATTGTTGTGACCATTTTTTAAATTATATATCATACTATGAAAGAAAGATCTATCGCGTTTTTAAGGTTACATGTTTTACTGATCATGTTATTATGGTCAGGTGCGGTATTTTCACAAACGAACAAAGAAGTTTACAATAATACAGTCGCTTCTATCGGTTTGATAACAGATAGAACCGGCGCCGTTGCAAGCGGGTTCTTTATTAATTCCACTACATTTGTAACCAATCATCACGTCACAGAAGATCTTGATATTAAAACAGCCAAGATCAAAATGAAGGATGACCGTGTTTACAGAGTTAAACGTATTATTAAAGAAGTTAAACTATGCGACCTTGCGATTGTAGAGATAACGAAAGAGTGCGATGATATACTTCCCCTTGCTGATAACAGCATAATAAAGGATAAAGATGATGTTTATTCTATCGGTAACCCGACCGATGAGGATATGAACATCGATTATTTCCATTTAACCAAAGGCAAGATAAAAAATATAGATGATGACTCATGGTTCTATGACCAGGATGAACATTTTACCCACGAAGCATATGTTATTCAGCATACAGCAATGATAAGGCCGGGCAACAGCGGCGGTCCTTTGCTTAACAGCCGCGGTGAAGTTGTGGGCATTAACACATTCTTTTACAGTGACTCAAGCAATTATGCAATACACGTAAATGAGCTTGTTAAGATACTCGAAGCAGGTAATATTGCTTACAATAAATCAGCCGGTGAAAAAAAGATAACTAAGAAAGAAACTAAGTCAAGAAACATTGGCGAGCGTTTTGAAAGTGTATTCGAGCGCCAGTCTGAAATAATTGATGAATATTCATTCGTTTTCGTTTCTCTTGGGGCGCTTTATTTTGCATTTGTATTTTTTGGTACTATAATGATTATTGTGTACCTCACTGCATTTAAGACAGTGAAACGCACAAATTATTATTAGCACAAAATGAAAAATTACTGGATTACCGTTGGCGCTGTTTTCGGTTTCCTTGGTGTAGCCTTAGGAGCTTTCGGTACACACCAGCTTAAAACCGTCATTTCGCCTGAAATGATGGAAATATACAAAACAGGTGTCTTTTACCACCTTGTTCATGCCGTAATAATTACTGCAATCGGATTCTATACAAACCCCAAATTCTTCAAATCTGCATTATTTCTCTCAATCGGAATTATACTATTTTCCTTTTCACTTTATATATACTCCATCACAGGCATAAAAACTTTCGCAATGATAACACCATTTGGCGGCGCAAGCTTTCTGGCAGGCTGGTTAATGATTATAATCTCATCAATCAAAAAAAAATAGTAACACAGACATTTGTATGACCTTTAGACTTTGTACTTTGCAGAGTCTCACGAAGTGGACTCTGCAAAATTGTTCCACGTCCCAATCCGCCTGGGCGGACCGGTTTGGGACGGAATTGTTCTGCGAAGCTGCGCTTTGTTATAGCCACAAAAAAAGCCCGGCAACTGACGGGCTTTTGATTAAACTCTCTTTTCTCGTTCCCAAGCTCCTGCTTGGGAATGTAAAAATCACTTCTTACCTACTTTATCAATCAGCCATTGCGCCATTGCATTGGCTTCCTTCTTCTTCAAGCCCTGGCTAGGCATTGGCGGGAAGGCAGGGTCTATCTTCTGAGGATTGAATAAATAATCAGCAAGCTTCTGAACATCACCGTTATACTTGGGTACTGTCTCCTTGTATGGCGGACCCACAAGCTTCTGGTCAAATTTATGACAGGCTGAACATTTCTGGCTGAATATTGATTCTGCATCTATACCGGATGTCTGCATTGTCCTGCTCTTAACTTCTTTTTCTTCTTCAACAGCAAGTTTTGTTATTGCAATCGTATTTTCATGTATAGCGTTTCCAAATGCTATCTGGTCTTTAATTATATTGAATGACACCAGAACAAACACAAGAATAAATACTACTGCGGCTGAACTTGTATCTGAATTCCTGAACATCGAATAAATAAAATTACCTGATATCAGAGAAATTATCAGCACTACAACCATATAATAAAATACTGTTGGTGATTGCGATACCTGCGGCAGGTATGAATAACTTATCATCAGCATTAGCGGGAATAATATCCCTGAAGCCAGCGCTATTTTACCTGCGGTGTTTTTTACTAAAGTAGCATACTTATCATTCATATCCTTTAAACCGCCATCCCAGCTAAAGAAATAGAACATTATAGCGCCGCCTGTGATAATACCTGAGAGCGAAACAAGCGCACCCCAACTGAAAAGCGTCTGCCATGAAAATATTACCTGAAGAATATTGCCAACATGCTCCCATTTATCCGGACTCGATGCCAAAGCCATTGTTCCCGCAAAGATATATGATGCCGTGATCAGTAACCACTTTCCGGCAGTTCCTGCAGTTGAGTTTGTGCTTAATATTTTCTCTTCAAATTCCTTTATTTCCTTTGTATTCTCGTTATCAGTATCAAGCGCGTCTTTTGATGATATACTTTTGAAAGCGTTCATAACGCTTTCAATCTTAAATGTGCTTCTGTATTTGTAAATAAATACGAATGACAAAATAAACAGAACAACAGAAAGAGCAAGCATTCCAACTGAAATAGTTTTTGCGGTAAACAGCAACTGGGCATATGCAAATAATGTTGAAACTGCGGGAATTGTGCCCAGAGCCAGCTCAGCGCTTTTTGTGATTGTCAGCTTCTCTATAATATCCTTAGCGAATCTTAAATATAAGCTGTTGCCTTCTGCTTTACCCTTTTTGTTAAAGTGGGTGGAAATAAATGTAGCGCCAAGCATCATGCTGATATACGGTATAAAAAGCAGCAATGATATCGTCAGCATGTACTTTAGAAGCATTACATGATTTTCAGATGGCGGAATTATCAGTTCGTCAAAAAAATTCATTAGAATACTTTAATTAATTTATCAATTGATAAGATTGTTATTAAAAGCAGAGTATAAAAATTAATCGCTATAAATGTGTTCCTTATATTTTTTCTTTCTGTCTTTGCCATAAGGAATCTTATTGAAACAATTATCATCCATACAGAAATTATACACAGCGCGATAAAGCTTGGCATGTAATTTATATATATAAATAGCGGTATCATCATGGCTGTCATAACATTTCCAACAAGCCACATTACTGTTATTCTCTTAAGCTGCTCAGGTAAAAACACTCTGTTAAGCGTGGGGAAACCGCCTTTTTCGTAATCATTACCATAGAGCATAAGCAGAAGCCAGAAGTGCGGTATCTGCCAGATGAAAAAATATGCGGCTATCATAATTATCCTGCCGTCAAGCAAATCACCGCCTGCTGCTGTCCACCCTGCAACAGGTGGTAATGCCCCAACAAGAGCTCCGGGTATTATCGCAAATGCAGTCTTGCGTTTTAAAGGCGTATAAACACCGTTATACCAGAAGAATGTAAACATTCCCACCATAAAAGTGGTAAAATTCGTAGTAAATAGCAGAACAATTGAACCGCTAACTAAGAGTCCAAGTGAAAAATATAACGCAAACGCAGGTTCAATTTTTCCTGATGGTATAGGGCGGAACTTTGTTCTATCCATAAGCGCATCGGTATCCCGCTCCTGCCAGTGATTTAGCGATGATGATGCGGCTGCAAGCAGAAATATTCCTGCAATAGCCCAGAACATAGTAAAACTAAGGCTTGATGCTGAGAGTATATAGCCAAGCCCCGTTGTAAATGATACAAGCGCCGTAATTTTGAATTTTGTCAGCTCGCTGAGCACATTCAATATTCCAGTTAATGAGCCGGCAGAACTATTCTGCCCCACTCTAACTGCTGCTCCTAAATTTTCGCTGCTTCTCTTCAATTGGATTTTTTATTATTCCTCATTCCCAAACTCCGGTTTGGGAATATATATTATATTTTTCGTTTCACACTTCTCGTTTCACATTTCACGCTCGACTTACTGAGTGCTAGCGAAGGAAGGTCACACGTTTGACGTTTGTCGTCTCACGTTTGACGTTTCACGTGATTAT
>JANPBV010000321.1:0-6303 GCA_031430615.1 Ignavibacteria bacterium
CTTTACAAGGTGACAAAGCATTACGATAAGAGGCATAAAGCTGAAATGCTCTCTAGTGTTATAAAAAAAGAATTCGGGATTGATCAAGGCAACATAATAAAGCACGTTTATCATAAAGGATTTGAGATCTCAAGATTAACCAAACATGTTTTCAGGTGCGCTGAGCGAGGCGATAATGTTTGTAAGGAAATTATTAATAGCGCCGCAGATAATCTTTTAACGCATTTTATTCCATTGAAGAAACAAAAGTACAGGATTGCCATGATGGGTTCATTACTAACGGAAGAAAAGCTTTTGGCAGTGGAATTGAAGAAGTTATCCAGGAAAAAATATCCGAATGTTAAGCTTGTTAATCCTGAGTTTAAGCCTGTTTGGGGTGCGGTGAAAATAGCTTTGGCAAAAAGCAAAGAGCAAAGAACAAAGAACAAATAGTAAATATCAAATAATTCTTTTTGTAATTCGTGAAAATTAGTGAAATTAGTGGTTGAGATTTTGATTCTCTGTAGCTCAGATTCTCTACTGTGTATTTGTTTTTGATTTTCTTTGAGACTTTGAGGCTTTGAGGCTTTGTGGCTATTATGTTTTTATGAATAAGATTCCTGCTTTCCTGCCTGCCGCAGGCACGGCGCATGAATGACCTTCCTTCGCTGCGCTCAGTAAGGCAGTCAAATGTCAAATGTCAAATGTCAAATGTCAAATGTCAAAAAAGTATTTAAGAAAATAATGAAATTCATGATATAAATTTTCTATTTCGATTAAAGTCTGGATACCTGCCTACGCAGGTATGACAAGCTTTTTTTTGATTCTCTGTAGCTCAGATTCTCTGCTGTGTATTTGTTTTTGATTTTCTTTGAGTCTTTGAGACTTTGTGGCTAAAATAGTTTCTAAATAATAATGAATCGATTCTTCCTTCCTCTACTACGTAGAGTAAGGCAGGCTCTTTGTTCAGAATATGCATGATAAAATAATAATAATTGATTTTGGTTCACAGTACACCAAGCTTATTGCGCGGAAAGTAAGGGAATGCCACGTTTACTCAGAGGTAATACCATGTACTTCTGATATGACATGGATGACCGGTGATAAAACCATAAAAGGCATAATACTCTCCGGCGGTCCGCAGAGTGTTTACATGAAGAACGCTTATTCATTTGCAGAGCTTATCCTGGGACTTAAGGTTCCGATACTTGGTATATGCTATGGATTACAACTTTTATCTCATCACTTTAAAGGCAGTGTAAAAGGCGGCAAGACGAGGGAGTTCGGCAAAACAAGTATTAAGATTTCCTCTCGTAAAGGAATACTCTCAGGCGTATCAAATAAGCTGTCTGTCTGGATGAGTCACCATGACCATATAAAAAAATTACCCAATGGATTCAAAGCAACATCACGAAGTGAAAACGGACTCATCAGCAGTTTTGAAGCGGTTAAGGAAAGAATTTACGGTGTACAGTTCCACCCTGAAGTGAATCATACCGAGCAAGGTACTAAAATATTAAATAATTTCCTTTACAAAATCTGTAAGATAAAGAAAAAATGGCAGATGGGCTCTTTCATAAATGAAAAAGTAAAAGAGATAAAGGAAACCATTGGCAATGAAAAAGCAATTTGCGCAATGAGCGGCGGGGTTGATTCCGCGGTAGCGGCATACCTGATAAATAAAGCAATAGGTAAAAATCTTATTTGTGTACATATTGATAATGGCTTGATGAGAAAGAACGAAAGCGCAGAAATTGTAAAGTATTTTTCAAAGAAACTGAACTTAAGGTTTATTGACGCTTCCAAAATTTTCTTAAGCCGCTTAAAAGGTGTCTCTGATCCAGAGAAGAAAAGGAAGATAATCGGTAAAACTTTCATTGACGTATTCCAGGATTTTGCTAAAAGGCAGGGTAAGGGAAATAAAAAGATAAAATATCTTATTCAGGGTACATTATACCCCGATGTAATTGAATCATCATCATTTCATGGACCTTCGGTCACGATTAAGTCACACCATAATGTTGGTGGTTTGCCAAAATCACTGCATATGCAGCTTGTTGAGCCTTTCAGGGAACTATTCAAGGATGAAGTTCGTGTAATAGGAAAGTTGTTGAAAGTACCACAGGAAATTTTGGGAAGGCACCCATTCCCCGGACCGGGTTTAGCAGTAAGAATTCTTGGAGATATTACCAAAGATAAACTTGATATATTACGCGAAGCAGATTATATTTACAGGTTAAACCTGCATAAACACAATCTTTATGATAAAATATGGCAGGCTTTCTGTGTACTGCTTCCGGTATCGACAGTCGGTGTGATGGGAGACACCCGAACATATGAAAAAGTGCTTGCCCTAAGGGCGGTTGAAAGTGTTGACGGAATGACTGCGAACTGGTATCCAATGCCGGCAAAAGCGCTTGAGGAAATTTCAACCGGCATCACTAATAATGTAAAAGGAATAAACAGGGTGGTATATGATATCAGTAATAAGCCGCCTTCTACTATAGAATGGGAATAAGTATAAACAAATTTCAAATGCCAAAATCCAAATGTCAAATATCGATAGTTAAAATATTTGCTTTCGGATTAATATTCCTCAGCTCGGTAAATATTTTTTCGCAGGGTACAGTGAAAATTGGTGTTGCTTTGCCAATGTTCTCTGAATCAGAAGATAATACAAAAAAGCAGCTTGGCGCAGAAATACTTGATGGCATTAAGTTTGCGCTAACTGAATATAGCAAAAATGCCCCGGTTAAAGTTACATTAGAGGTAATGGATACAAAACGCGACCCGGTTACAGCAAATGAAGTAATAAAAGGTTTTGGTGAAGATGAGAGTATTATTGGCGTTATTGGACCCGTATTCAGCAGTGAGCTTCTAGAAGCCGCAAACAACGGTCCGTTTTTTAAGATGCCTATAATTTCACCAACAGCAACGGGTGATGAACTTGCAGCAAATTACAATTATGTTTTTCAGCTTAATCCAAGTTACGAAGTACGCGGCAAACTTATGGCTGATTACCTTATCAAACGGAACGGCTTGAAGAATTTCGCGATAATATCGGAGGAAACATACGGTGATAACTTCAGGAAACATTTTGAAGAAGAAGTAAAGATAATGGGCGGCAAGGTATTGATAACTCAAACTTATGCGAAAGATCCGCAAAGCATCACAGACCAGATAACAGCGATAATAAAGTATATCAAGGAAAACGACCTATTTATCAATGCGGCAAATCTGAATTTAACACAGAAGCAGAAACTTGAATCTAGCGGCGTTAGGTGGTCATTAATAGATTCATCTGTAACATTGAATATGGACGTAAGTATTTATTATATGTTCGGCAAAAATGCAAAGAAGATGGTTGATACAATGAACATCAAGCCATATAAATCAAAGCCTGAGACAACCAAATTCATCCAGGGTGTTATTGACGCAATTTATATACCTATTTCTAATCCGGGCGAAATAAACGTTATAGTTCCACAGCTGTTTTCAGACGGGCTTAGCATGTATATTGCCGGTACGGGTGACTGGAATAATGAGAAAATACTTGAAGAGAATAAAGTATATTTAAAAAATGTTGTATTCGAGTCAGAATACTACCCTAATAATGATGACCCGGAGTATGCTGCATTAAAAGAAAATGTAAAAAAATCCAAATTCAAATTATCAAAGAACTTTCTCTTTGGATATGATACGGGAAAACTCATATTTAAGTTAATAGGTGATGGCGCTAAGACCAGGGAACAATTAAACACTGCCCTAAAAAATCTTGCAAATTACGATGCCATTAAATCAAAAATTTCATTAGATTACCATGGTATCAACTCTGAGCTTAATATATTAAGGTACGATAACGGAATTAAGCTGGTTGAAACCTATAAACTTTCTAAATAAATAATATTGCTTAGATATTTACTTACAATACTTCTATTCTTTCCGGTCTTCGGATTAACAAACTATGCCCAGACCGAAAATTTTCCTGATAAGCTGCCCGATGACCTTAACCAGGAACAATGGGAGGCTGTCAGGGACCTATATGCAGTAGATGCTATAAAGCTTCTTGCAAAACTTGATACACTAAACTCTCAGATAGACAGTTTAAGGAAATTAAGAGAATACACCGAAAATTTTAATTGTGAAACTGAACTACTGGCAATAGTAGGAGCTACAAAGGAGCAGGTTGCTGATTTCAGAATAAAGTTTGATGAGACTGAGGGAAAAATTAAAAGTAACAATGGCGCGCCTGATGACCATTCGATGAGAAGTATTGAAGAGATACGCTCTTCAAAGATAAAATGTTTACCTGAGTTCAGCGACAGGTATAATAGTTTAAATAAATTAATCGCTAATTATAAATCCATAGATAATGTAACTGAAACAAAGGGTACTTATTCAGTAGTTAAAGGCGATTGTTTATGGAAAATTTCTTCAGCTAATTATAATACTCCTTACTTATGGCCTGCAATATGGGAAGCGAACAGATCAGAAATATTTGATCCTAATTTTATTTACCCCGGCGAGGTTTTGAAGATACCATTTGTTAACGATGCAGACAGAAAAAAAGCATTGGAGAGATCAAAACATTACAGAAAAAGCAGAAAAACAACAAATAATTTGCAAAACTAAAGTGTATTAAATTTAGTACACTAAGGTCATATTCCTCGATTTTCTCTTATTTTCAAACAATTCCACTGTATACTTTTTTATAATTACACTTGACAAACCGTAGTAAAAAAGTTATATTTGCTATGTTAATTAACTAATTTATAAACAAGCCAATTTAATACAGGAGGTATTTCATGGCAAATTTAAGAAGCAAGCTTTATATGCTCTTAATAGCAGCAATGTTCTCCGGATCAGCTTTCATGGTTGGTTGCGGCGGCGGTGTTGACGAAGAGCAGATGGAAGCTTTAAATAACCTGAAAGCAGAAGTTGAAAGCTTACGCTCACAGGTTAAAGCTAAAGAAGACGAAAAAGCTTCTTTGCAGAAACAGATTTCAGATAAAGATGCAAAAATTAAAAAATGTAACGATGATATGGCAAAAACCAAATCATGCTTAGACGGGATGGGTAAATAATAATGAAATTACATAAATTATTTATTTTATTCTTTTTAGCATTAGGTTTAACTTTAAACAATGCTAACGTTTTTGCACAGGATGATGACGATGATGATGATGACCAGCAGATGGAAGAAATGGATGAAGAAGAATGGCAGAGACAGATGGACGAGCTCAATGCTGAAAAATCAAACTTACAGTCAAGATTATCAGCTTTAACAAGCGAAATCGACGGCTTAAAGCAGACTTCAGCTAACAAAGATAAAGAACTCGAAAAATGCGAGAACGATCTTTACGCTTTAGTTGGTACAACCAAAAGCGGTGTTGCTGATTTCAGAAAGAAATTTGAAGAAACAGAGAAGAAAATCAACGGTAAAGTTGGAACACCAGCTGACGCCCGTAAGATGTACTTCGACGACATAACAAAAGATAAAGCTCGTTGCTTACCGGAATTCCAGGATAGATATTCTTCAATGAAGAAAAAACTGGAAGATTGGGAAGGCATGAAATCACCTGAAGCATGTTACACTGTTGTAAAAGGTGACTGCCTCTGGAAAATTTCCAAAATGAAATACGGTTCACCGTATTACTGGCCTGCAATTTGGGATGCTAACAAAAATGGCGTTGCAAACGCTGATGCTCTGAAAAATGCTAGACACAAAAAGGTAACCAATCCTAATTTGATCTATCCTGGACAGTGCATGAAGATCCCGACACTCACAGACGCTCAGAAAAAAGAAGCTGAAATGAAGTCAAAGAAGTACAGAAAGACAAGAAAAGTAAAGACTACTACGACCACTGACGTTAAAAAAGAAGACGTTAAGAAAGATGTTAAAAAAGACGAAAAGAAAGATGTAAAGAAAGATGAAAAGAAAGACGTTAAGAAATAATTAACGCTTAATTTAATCTTACTTTGTCTTACTTCTTAAGCAAAGTATTATTCAAGCCCTTGGACTTCGGTTCAAGGGCTTGTTTTTTAAACAAAAATAAATATTTAAAAAAGTCATAGTAATTGGTGATAACGGAAAAAAATATCGTATTAGAAGGAGTTGACCTAGTTAACTTTGCAGGCATTAACGAAAGGAACATTGACCTTGTAAGGGAAAGATTCAGTTCTAACCTCACATTAAGAGGCGAGAATATTTTCCTCAAAGGCGATGAGCAGGAAATTTCATTACTTGAAACTATCCTCAAAGAGCTTATGCTTCTGCAGAAAAGACAGGGTAAGATAACCGAAGGAGATGTAAATCTTATCATT
>JANPBV010000322.1:0-2224 GCA_031430615.1 Ignavibacteria bacterium
TCCTCCAACAACATTCATTATATCATTGCCAACTTTTTTAAGTCTAAGCGCATTTTTAACTATTCCTGGGTGATCTTTCGCCATCCCCACAACATCATCATATCCCAAAAAATCAGGGGCATGAAGCATATACATATGCAATGTATGGCTTTCTATCCATTCACCGCAATAAAGCAATCTTCTAAGCTCTCTTATTTCGGGAGAAACAGAAATACCAAAAGCATTTTCCATTGCATGAACAGCGGTCATTTGGTAAGCTACAGGACAAATCCCGCAAATTCGCGCAGTTATATCCGGAACTTCGCCAAAAGGTCTTCCTCTTAAAAACGCTTCAAAGAAACGGGGCGGCTCAAATATTTTAAGCTGAACCTCAGAAACTTCATTGTTCTTTATCTTTATATATAGTGCACCTTCTCCTTCAACACGCGCTATGTAATCAACTTTTATAGTCTTATTTTTCATTTGCTTCGCTTTCTTTTCTAAACGCTTCGGCATATGCATTAAAACTGCGGAATGCTATCATAACATCAAACTTAGTACTGCCCATTTCTTTGAACTGCTTAGCAAGCGATGAAGTGTTTGGAGAGTCCATAGGTCCGTAACATCCAAAGCACCCGCGGTTATATGAGGGACAAAGCGCATTACAACCTGTTTGAGTAACCGGTCCAAGACATTGAGTTCCATGTGCTGTCATAACACAAACATTACCCTTAAGTTTACAATCAATACAAACACTATGTGTTGGAATGTTAGGTTTGCGGCTGTTTAAAAATGCATTTAATACTTCGATAAGCTGGTATTTGTTTATAGGGCAGCCTCGCAGCTCAAAATCAACATGCACAAACGAGCTAACAGGAAGCGACCTATCCAAAGTGGAAATGTATTCCGGTGAAGCATATACAATTTTTGTGAATTCCTTAGTATCCTTCCAGTTCCTTAATGCCTGGATTCCACCCGCAGTAGCGCAAGCGCCTATAGTTATCAGAAACTTGCAATCTTTTCTTATTTGCCTTATTTCTTCAACATTGCGCGGTGTAGTAATACTGCCTTCAACCAACCCGATATCATAAGGTCCCTTCATCATTTTACTGGAAGCTTCAGGGAAATACGCCATTTCAACGCTTCCTAATATATCAAGCAGTTCATCCTCAGCATCAAGCAGAGAAAGTTGGCATCCGTCACACGAAGACATTTTAAATACAGCCAGTTTTGGTTTTTTATTTGCCATTTTAAAGTTCTTTTATCTCAAAAATATCCGTTACATTTGAAAAGCTGAATACAGGTCCATCTTTACATACAAAACTTGGTCCATACTGGCAATGTCCGCAAAAGCCAAGAGCGCATTTCATATTTCTTTCTAAAGAAAGGTATATGCCTTTTTCATCAACCCCGCAATTTTTTAATTCATCTACTGCATATTTCATCATTATCTCGGGACCGCAAACCATAGCCCTGGTTTTTTCAGGATTAAGCTCAACATAATTCAGTAGTGTTGTTACTACCCCAACATGTCCTCTCCATGTACTATCTGCCCTATCGACTGTAACTTCTATCTTAAATTCTTATTTTTTTCTCCATGTTTCAAGTTCAACGGAATAGAGAATATCTCTCGGAGTTCTTACACCGTAAAGTATAACAAACTTACCGTAATGATTGCGATGTTTGAATATATGATAAATTACAGGTCTTAAAGGGGCTAACCCTATACCGCCTACTATTATAACTATATCCTTACCTTTGTTATCTTCAAGAGGCCAGCTACTGCCGAAAGGACCACGCAGACCGATTATATCGCCTTTTTTAAGTTTAGAAAGAACACTTGTAACATATCCAACTTTATGTATAGTGTGGAGCAGGGAATTTTTTTTGGAAGAATCAGAACTGATTGAAATTGCTGATTCTCCGACACCAAATGCATAAAGCATATTGAATTGTCCGGGCTTAAAGTTGAATTCTTTTTTTTCTTCGCTATCATAAACAAGCTCAATAGTGAACACATCTTCAGTTTCCCAGAAGGTTTTTTTTACCTTCACGGTTTCAGGAGTCATAGGATCTATCAGCATTAATCCTGATTTATTTTCTGTCATTTTTCCAAAAAGTTTAAACACGTTTATATACATCAAGCAGCTGCATTCTTGTAGATTGCAGGCGCTGTTCTAAAATATGCGCAAATCTTTTAAGCATTTCATAACCCATACTAGGATTATCTTCGCATTTGTTTCTA
>JANPBV010000323.1:0-2224 GCA_031430615.1 Ignavibacteria bacterium
TCCTCCAACAACATTCATTATATCATTGCCAACTTTTTTAAGTCTAAGCGCATTTTTAACTATTCCTGGGTGATCTTTCGCCATCCCCACAACATCATCATATCCCAAAAAATCAGGGGCATGAAGCATATACATATGCAAAGTATGGCTTTCAATCCATTCACCGCAGTAAAGAAGTCTTCTTAGATCTTTCGTTTCAAGAGAAACTGTAACATCAAAAGCATTTTCCATAGCCTGAACAGCGGACATCTGGTATGCAACAGGGCAGATACCACAAATGCGGGCAGTTATATCCGGCGCTTCACTGAATGGTCTGCCTCTTAAGAATGCCTCAAAAAAGCGCGGCGGCTCGAATATTCTAAGCTGAACATCTGATACTTCATTGTTCTTTATCTTTAAATACAGCGCGCCTTCTCCTTCAACACGCGCAATATAGTCAACTTTAATAGTTTTATTTTTCATTTGCTTCGCTTTCTTTTCTAAACGCTTCAGCATAAGCATTAAAACTGCGGAATGCTATCGTAATATCAAACTTTGAACTGCCCATTACTTTGAACTGTTTTGCAAGCGATGATGTGTTTGCAGAATCCATCGGTCCGTAACATCCAAAGCAGCCGCGGTTATATGAAGGGCAGAGCGCATTACAACCGGTCTGGGTAACAGGACCAAGACATGTTGTGTTATGCGCTGTCATTACACAAACATTACCTTTAAGTTTACAATCTATGCAAACACTATAAGTAGGAATGTTTGGTTTACGGCTGTTTAAAAATGCATTTAGTACTTCAATAAGCTGGTATTTATTTATAGGGCAGCCTCTTAACTCAAAATCAACATGCACAAATGAACTTACCGGCAATGACCTATCGAGTGTAGAAATAAATTCCGGTGAAGCATATACGATTTTTGTGAATTCTTTGGTATCCTTCCAGTTCCTTAAAGCCTGAATTCCACCGGCAGTTGCACAGGCGCCTATAGTAATAAGTATCTTGCAGTCTTTTCTTATCTGCCTAATTTCTTCAACATTTCGCGGGGTAGTAATACTGCCTTCAACAAGGCCTATATCATAAGGACCTTTTAACATTTTGCTTGATGCTTCGGGGAAGTAAGCCAGCTCAACACCGCCGAGTACATCCAGTAATTCATCTTCTGCATCCAGCAAAGAAAGCTGACAGCCGTCACAGGAAGACATTTTAAACACAGCAAGTTTTGGCTTTTTAGTTGCCATTTTAAAGCTCCTTTATCTCAAATATATCTGTTACTTTAGAAAAACTGAAAACCGGTCCATCTTTACAAACAAAACTTGGTCCGTACTGGCAATGACCGCAAAATCCAAGAGCGCATTTCATATTTCTTTCTAAGGAAAGATAAATTCCATTTTCATCAACTCCTTGTTTTTTTAATTCATCAACAGCATATTTCATCATTATTTCGGGTCCGCAAACCATTGCCGTGGTTTTTTCAGGGTTAAGCTCAACATAATCCAGTAGAGTAGTAACTACTCCAACATGTCCCCGCCATGCGCTATCTGCCCTATCAACGGTAACTTCTATCTGCACGTCGTATTTCTTGCGCCAGGTTTCAAGCTCAACTGAATACAGAATATCTCTTGGGGTTCTTACGCCATACAATATAACAAACTTACCATAATGTTTGCGATGTTTGAATATATGATAAATTACGGGTCTTAATGGAGCAAGACCTATACCACCGACTATTATGCAAATATCTTTTCCTTTAGTTTCTTCAAGCGGCCAGCTGCTCCCAAAAGGACCTCTCAGGCCAATTACATCGCCTTTTTTGAGTTTAGAAAAAACACTGGTAACGTAACCAACTTTATGAATAGTGTGCAGCAGAGAGTTTTTTTTCGAAGAGTCAGAACTTATCGAAATTGCGGATTCGCCGACACCAAATGCATACAGCATATTGAATTGTCCGGGCTTAAAATTGAATTCTCGTTTTTCTTCGCTATCGTAAGCAAGCTCAATTGTGAACACATCTTCAGTTTCCCAGAAGGCTTTTTTTACCTTCACTGTTTCGGGAGTCATAGGATCTATCAGTGTTAATCCTGATTTATTTTCTATCATTTTTCCAAAAAGTTTAAACACGTTTATATACATCAAGCAGCTGCATTCTTGTAGATTGCAGGCGCTGTTCTAAAATATGCGCAAATCTTTTAAGCATTTCATAACCCATACTAGGATTATCTTCGCATTTGTTTCTA
>JANPBV010000324.1:0-2480 GCA_031430615.1 Ignavibacteria bacterium
ATCTTTGAAAGATACTTTAGCGACCTTTCATATTTTCCCCTCGAGAACTCTACCATAGCAAATGAATAATCGGATATTTCCCCGGCAAAATCAGGGTTAAGCCTGTGTTTATAATCTTTAATGAACTTTTCTGACCATTCAAATTCCTGTATGTTAGCCGCGTTTCTGACTGCGTTTGTAAAAAAATAGGGTTCAACATATCCCGGCGGAATTAAGTTCTTGTTCAGAATATTATTTGTAATAATAAACTGATGTCTGCGGTAACCAATATCACCTTTTACAACCATTTTAGAGCAATACTGCATTGAAACGATCCCGATATTAAAATCATCAATATCGCTCAGTTTATCCAGAAATTTATCCCTGCAGCTTTGAAGTTCAAAAAAATATTTTTCCTCGCCGGTATTAAGCAGCATGAGCATATTATAATAAATACGGGCAATTGTTACATTGCCGGTATTGCTTCCTGCGAAATAGTTAATCACTTCATCAAAAAATTTCATATCGAACTTTATACTGAAATTCCTTCCCCACTCCCCCAGCCTCATATACATAAGCAATGATACCCCAAGGAAATACTCAATGAACTCATCAAGCTCATTTTGAAAATTATTTACCATTGATCTCTCGTTTTGAGAAAGATAATATCCGTTTAGGATAGATGTGTATTTATATTTTGATTCATGGTACGGGAAACTGTGTTTTGAATTGGAAAAAAGTTCATTTATATTTTTAGCCTTCTTTTCAAACATGGCATCAAGCTTTTTTTCTCTTAATTTATCCATCATCTTAACGTTAAACTCAAGTTCATTTTCTTTAAATGATGAAATGGCAAAGTAATTCATCGCCTGGTTTATCATTAATGAGTTAAGTTTCCGCATTAATAAGTTACTGAATTTTTTCTTAGGGTACACTTTACTGAAAACATTTTCTTCGGTAAGTTTATCCTGATCAAACATGGGATAGAATTCCTTCAATGCATCATAATATCTTGCTACTTCATCGCGGTTATTGAAATAGGGTGAATGAACAAACCTGCCAAATTCCTTAAATTCATTTTTACTTAAAGAGCAAAGAATAACGGCTAATTGAGAGTTTTCCATATTACAAAGCTTTATACAGTTGTTTATTAAGTTTTTATTTTCAGCAATTCATTCGCTTTTTTCAACAACCATTCTTTATTTCTGAAGTAGTCATTACCTTCTACTTCTTTCTTAAAGTTCAAAACCGCTGCTTTCCTGAATGAAAGCTTGACTTTCAATAAAGATAATAAATGGCTGGAGAAAAGTATGTTCACATTCCTGGATTCTTCGGAAATGTTTTTATCTCTGTGAAGGAAATGCCTGTAGGCATCCAATGATGAAATAAGCTCTTCGTGGTAATTCAACTCATAATAATTCATAAGCAGTAAATTTTTACAGTGAAGCTTCATAATAGTTCTATCGAGATTGATGGTAGAAAGATGCCTTATCGATTTTTCATAATTACATTTATAAAACTCAATAAAAGATTCGCAATAACTAACCAGTTCGTCCTGCAGTTCGGGGTCAAGCTTTGCTTTAAACTTACCAATGAAATCATCCGCCCATTCAAACTCCTTAAGAGCTGCTGCAACTGTTATGTTCCCGGTAAATGTATACGGAGGCAAATATCCCCCGGGGAAATTGCTTTTTTCCAGTAAATCTTTTGTATTTTCTATCAGTAGTTTCCTGTATTTAAATTCCCCGGTTTTTATTTTATTAATACAATAGGTGTGTAATGTAACATATACGTTATATTTATCAATATCGCTAAGCCGCGAATCAAACCTGTTCCTTGAATTTACCAGCTCTGAATAATACTTTTCATCAACAGTAGAGGTTAACATAGCCATATTGAAATACAGCCAGCAGATAGTCGTATCTTTTAAACTGTGATCAGAAAAATACTTTACTACTTCATCAAAAAACTTTAGATCATATTTTATATTATATAATCTTGATACTGTAATTGAACGGAAGTAAAGCAGTGACATTATGGCCAGGAAATATTCCGTAAAATCGTCTATTTCATTCTGCAGGTTTAAAGCCATTGCTTTTTCATCTTTGAAATGAAGATGGCTGCTCATGCTGTAAGTAAACTTAAACTTATTCTCATAATACTGAAAAGTATGTTTACCATTACGAAAAAGCTTCTCAATGCCGGCTGCTTTTTTTTTGAACAAAGAAGTTAGATTTTTTTCGTGAAGCCCCTCAAGCTGTTTGAGATTGTATTCGTATACGTCGTTTTTAAAGTTTTTAATCCCCAAAAAATCCACCAGTAGATTTGTTGACAGCGAATTCAGCTTTCTCATCGTAACTCCACTGAATTTCTTACCCGGGTAAACCTTGTCGAATATTATTTCTTCGCTTAGTTGTTTTGATTTAAAGGCAGGGTAATATTTCCTCAATGCATCATAGCAGCGAACAACTTCTTCGCGGTTATTAAAAAATGGTGAACGG
>JANPBV010000325.1:0-36489 GCA_031430615.1 Ignavibacteria bacterium
TATCCTGAATCAGCCGGAATTCCTTCTTTAATCCTGATATCATATCCATCAACGTGATTCAGTATCATGTAGGCATCAACATGTGTAGCTCCCTGCCATGATCTTTTCATCTGAATTTTTAATAATTCCAAATCACTGCCAACGCCGATAAACAGGTTATGCGATTCAAGCAGATCGCCTTTATTGTAACCCCCAAGAAGCGCAACGAATAATTGAAGTTTTTCCATTTGTAATTCGGATTTTTGATTAATTCTCTAATGAATTCAAGGTAAAACACTTCCGTAAACACTTTTCTGTAAGCATCCGAAAAATATTAAAGATGAAAAGCTAAGAACAAATAAAGCAATAGTTTAAGTTAGCGCTCATAATATTGTTATGTTTATTTTAGTTTTTTGCATTTTTAATAAACTGACCTTTATTTAACTGATTGGTTATATTTTTTTCTTATTGAGCCTACCATGAAGAACATTACTGCAACCATAACAAATGATAAGCCGCTTAATCCAATCAGCCATTTAGATGACACTCCAGTGCCAGAACTTTGTGAGCTGACAATAACCCTGCCTCGCATGTATGGATGCGGGCTGCAGAGATATTTATAGTCGCCCTCGCTTTTAAATTCATTTGTGAATGTTTCTGCGTGGCCTAATAAAGGTGAGTTAAATGGGACATCACCTTCGTATGTAGCAACGTTATGAATCGCGGCGAACTCGCCTTCCATATAGGTAAAAATATCTTCGTTGATCCATTTTACAGCCGTTCCTTCGGCAACCTGTATAGTTTTTGGATAAAATGAATTGCCAATAATCTTTACTGTTACTTCCCTGGTTTCGGGACCGTAAACAACAATAGGATCAACATCCGGCGAACCGGGCTCAAACGGTGAAACTGTCCTTATAATCTTGCTTTTTATTTCACTCATTTCCTTCTCGGTGTATTTCACACCGTCAGCGGTAACTGTAACGGGAGTAACTGCATCTTTCTTGCATTGTAATATCCCGATAGCGCCTCTATCTGCTGAGCTTACAGCATGGTCAAGCATCAGGAATGAGCCTTCATCGGGCGGCATTCGGAACTCAACAACCCATGAATCCGAAGGGCCTGAAAGAACAGTCTGTCCGCCATTCATTGGGTTTGAAGGATTTCCCTGCCAATATGCGTAATCCCAAAGTATACCTACAATATGGAAAGTTGAAACATGGTTAGGACCGGCGTTTAGATAATAAATTCTAACATAATCACCGGGCTTTGCTTTAATCGGTTCCTCAACATATCGGAAAAGCTTCCCGTTGAACATTGAGTATAATGCCTTGCCTTCAATCGCGTCTTTTCCGCTTGAATAAAGTTCATTTTGCAGCAGGTAGATTTCAACATCTGGTTTTTTCTTCAATATCTGTTCAAGCTTATACTGCTGTTTAGGCTTAACAACCATCATGCCATACTGCCCGAACAGAATGTGAAGAGGGATGGCATGCCCGCCCGGCGCGCAATGATAAAGAAAAACTCCCGGCTGGGTTACACGGAATAAAACTTTCTTGGTTTCTCCCGGGCCTATATGACCTACATATTTTGATGTCTGTGTATATGCGGAGTGAATCGATGCGCCGTGAGGAATATTACCTTTATTCACAACCGTAAACTCAACTATATCGCCCTCGTTTACTATTATTGTGGGACCCGGTATTGTGCCGTTTGTCAAAAAGCCTTTAAACATAACTCCCTTGCCTATATAATACTCGCCTTCAGAAAGCTCTATCTGTACTCTTGCATTGGGTGTTACATCCTGGGGCACATAGCTTGTGGGTGGTATACCAAGTGTATTATCCCTGCTGATGATTTCAATGAAATCACCCGTACCCGGAGTCTGCTGAAACAGGCTTGCCGGATTAGTTACAGTATTGGTAAGAGAGTTTGTTGAATTGCCTGTTAATGAGTTTGAAAGAGAACCTGAAATAGAGCTTGGCCCTGTGCCTATAGGCTGATTAAGCGAAGCGGCAAACTGAATCGGGTCAATGCCCTGATTCAAAATAGCGGCAAGCAGCTCCTGCCCGCCAAGGGTTTTTCCTCTTTCTTCAAGCAGCTCATTATAAAATGCAAGGTTGCATCTTGGGCATGCATAAATTGAGCACTGTGCAATTATCACCAAAGCTAAAATTAATGAGCTCTTAAATTTAAAGTTAATTTTTTTCATTTTCGTTTATATTGTTTGAGGTCATATTATTAATATATCAAATACATTATATAATCTGTATTAAACAAGCAGTACCACAAAAATAGCCGTATATAAAGCCAGAAGAATAATTATTGTAAAGTAAACCCTGTTTAAAGCGGGTATAATTTTTTCAAACCCCGCCCGGTCCTGCAGAATATTTACCGGCATTGTAATTTGTTTTGGTATGTAAATTTGTGGATGTGTTACGCAATATAAGAAATATCCGAAGAACGCCGCAATCATCACAAAAAAGCCATAAGAAAGAAACATGGAATAAGCTTCCATATCCATACCGCCACCGGCATAAGCTGAAAATGAATATGCAGGAAGAATTCCTAAGAGCGCGATCACAAATTTTATTGATAAAGTTTTCACGATATTATTTCTATGTTAATTTGTATGATTTATTAAGATTCAATTCAAGCTCAGATGCTGTTCTATTACTGGGATAGCATTTATAACATAAGAGTGATGATTGTTTACGATATAATCAGCAAGGAAATCGGGACTCCATTTATCATAACGCACATCAGCGCTTTTGTCACTTACTCCGGAACCAAATTGTACCGGTTTTTCAATTATTAATCTTTCTTTCGAGGTAATTAAAATCATCTAGTATCTTTTTTATCTAAAGTTGTCTAACAATTTCCCCGGGTTTTGCAGGTCGATTTCTATCACTTCCAAGACACTTTAAACAAGGTTTCCATTTTTTTCAAATATTTTACTTTCAAGCCAATCGAATTCATCCTTTTTAAATAATGTAATTTGATATTTAGTTTCTTCACTTTTTAAATACATCAGAAATCTTATATTGCATTGTTTATTTAATTTGATAAGCTTTTAAACTTCTAAAAACCAGTTTATAAATGGTATAATTATTTGTTTGGTAAATATGGAAATTAATTGAATACTCTTATTCAGGCATTATATTAACAAAAATAGGTATTTTTATCAATCATAACTAATGATTTACTTTATTAACCTTATTTAGATTTTAATGAATTATACTGTAAATGTTTATTAGCATATAGTGTTATATTACTATTTTGTTTAATTTAGGTTACTTTTAATGCTATTTTGGCACATTTAATTTTTCTACCGTTTTATTTTTAGAGGTGAATCAATAAATTAGTTTATTAAAAAAGCCTCAAAATCAGATGATTTTGAGGCTTTTTTTTGCGCTCCCAACGGGATTCGAACCCGTGTTTCCACTGTGAAAGAGTGATGACCTAACCCCTAGTCGATGGGAGCGATTTTTTTGTAGAATTACAAATTTAGTGAAAAATTGAATTACAATAAAGGGACTATTTAGTCAACTTTTCGAATGATTTCTTAAGTTTATCATAAGTATCACCATTCCAGCAGGGGACATTTGTCACTATAGTAAATAGCCAAAAGATTAAAATCCAATTTTCGTTTTTCTTACATGCAGTGGTGTCATCAGTTGTTTTATAGCATCAAAAACTGTTTTAAATTGGCTGTCGTATTTTTTCTCAAGTGATTCCAGCTTTCGCGCAAGGTCTTTATGGGTTAACATCAATTCACGTAACTTGACAAAAGCCCTCATTATTTCAATATTTACACTAACAGCCTTTTTACTTTTTAATACACTTGAAAGCATAGCAACACCCTGCTCTGTAAAAGCAAACGGCGCATACCGAATACCACCCCATCTTGAGGTGCCAAAATGGCTCCTCAAGTTTTCCAGTTCTTCTTGGTTAATTTCAAACATAAAATCTTCAGGGAAACGGTCAATATTACGTCTGACTGATCTTTTTAAGATTTTTGTATCTACTTCGTATAATTCAGCTAGATGAAAATCAAGAATGATCTTTTGGTTACGAATGAGGTAAATACGTTTTTCAATAATTTCAGCAGGCAGCAAAATTTTAGTTGTCATATCAGTAATCTTCAGAATTTGTTGTAAATTTTTTCAATGAATACAAAAGCTTATCATATGTTTTTTCCATTTCCTCTGATATCACTTTTACATCATTCAGTACAGGCATAAAGTTTGTATCGCCATTCCAGCGGGGGACAATGTGGAAGTGGATATGATCTTCAATTCCGGCACCGCTTACCCTGCCCAGGTTTGCGCCAAGGTTAAATCCATGCGGCTTGATAGCATCATTTAATGCTTTCATGCCCAAATCAAGCAATTCAAACATCTCAAGCCTTGTATCCGTATCAAGCTCGCTAATATCTTTTACTTCCTTGTTAGGTACTATCATTAAATGTCCGCTGTTATATGGGTAAAGGTTCATAATTATGAAACAGGTTTTCCCCCTATACAGGAGATAATTTTTCCTGTCATCATTTTCGTTAAGTATTCGTGTGAATAATGAGCCGGGTAAATTTTCCCTAGGTTCATCCTTAAATGATTCAATGTACTTTGAGCGCCACGGTGACCAGAGTTTTTCCATATCCCCAAAAATAATTGATTTAGATGTTAAATACCTGTTATAAAAAAATACATTATTTAAAATCTTAGTACATGACAAAATTTAAAGACTAAATACATTGACGCAGATAAACGCAGATTATTATGATTTACTCTGAAAACTAATCTTGATTTAAGGAATAAAAATATCATACTCTTTCATCATATTATTTCTGCGTGAATCTGCGTCAAGAAAAATTGTAATGTATATAGTTTTAAAATGAGATAAAAGTTTCAACCGTGGGAAATTTACATGTATTTATAAAATAATTAAATGGAGCGGCAGGCAAGCCACCCGCCTACATTTTCAACAAATAAAAACCCTGAACATATGAGTTCAGGGTTAAAAAACTTATTCTGACAAATCTTTAATCTGATAAATCTTCAAATCTCTAATGCGCTTCAGCCTGTTCCTTCTGGGCTTCAGCCACTACTTTTGCTTCAATTTCTTTTGGTACTTCTTCGTAGTGATCGAATTTACGCTTGAAAATTCCTCTGCCCTGTGTAATTGAGCGAAGCTTGGTTGCGTAATCATGCATTTCAGATAGCGGTACATTAGCTTTGATAACCTGCATCTTACCGTTATTATCCATGCCTGAAATCTTGCCTCTGCGTGAAGATATATCACCCATTACATCACCCATGAATGCCTCTGGGACTGTGACTTCTATTTCATAGATTGGCTCAAGTAATATAGGTTTGGCTTCAAGGAATCCTTTTTTGAATGCCTGAGCGCCTGCAATTTTGAATGCCATTTCCGAGGAATCAACATCATGGTATGACCCGAAATGAACCGTTACTTTAACATCAACAACGGGATAACGGGCAACCGGACCCTTAACAAGGGCTTCGATAACACCTTTTTCAACTGCGGGAATAAATTTTGTAGGAATAGCACCGCCAACTACTGCATTGGTAAATTCAAATCCAACACCGCGTTTTTGGGGTTCAAGGCTCAAATGAACATGACCATACTGTCCATGACCGCCCGATTGTTTTTTATGTTTATACTCAACATCTTCAACCTTGCCTTTGATAGTTTCCCTGAACGGTATCCTTGGCTGAACGATATTTACTTCAACACCGTATTTTTCTTTAAGTCTTGCTATAATAATTGAAAGATGAAGTTCACCCTGTCCCGCTATAATTGTCTGCCCTAGCTCAGGGTCAAAATGGAAGAGGAAAGTGGGGTCTTCTTCATGTAAGTGAGAAAGCCCTGAAGCAATTTTATCTTCATCACCCTTTTGCTTTGAAGTTAGCGCCTGCTCAATTAATGGGTCGGGGAAAATAATGGGGTCTATCATAACATTCATACCCTTACCTGAGAGCGTATTGTTAACATGAGTATCTTTAAGTTTAACAACGGCTCCAATATCACCTGTAACGGCTGTTGTAAGTTCTTTCCTGTTCTTTCCGTTCATCTGGAATATCTGCGTAAGGCGCTCAACTTTATTTTTGTTCTGATTGGTAAGATCAACTCCGGTATTAACACTGCCTGAGAGAACTCTGAAGAAGGACATTTCTCCAACATGAGGTTCTGAAAGTGTTTTGAAAACAAAAATCGCAGGATAACCTGCGGGATTTGGCGCAACTTCAACATATTCATCACCGCCCGTTTTCTTTGCCATAAATGGCGCAGCATCCAATGGACTTGGGCAGTATTTGCAGATGAATTCTACAAGTGATTTTGTGCCAATACCTGATATAGCTGATGAACATAATACCGGAAGTATTTTTTTAGCTTTTATCTCCCGTGATAGACCTTCAATAAGCTCTTCTTCGGTTAATGTGCCGCCTTCTTCAAAAAACCTGCTCATCATTTCTTCATCTTCCTCGGCAACAATTTCAATAAGCTCCTGGTGAAGCTGATTTGCTTTTTCTCTAAGCGCGTCAGGGATATCATGCTCGGTGTAATCACCTTTGCCGTCAGTTGAGAACTTAAGAAGTTTCATCTTGAGTACATCAACAATGCTGTCGAATCCAAAGCCCTGGTTAACAGGGAATTGCAGCTCAGCAACGTGGCTGCCATAATTTTCTCTTAACTGATTTAAGGCAGTATCAAAATCAGCTTTTTCGCTATCAAGCTTACTGATAACAAAGCATACTTCAATGCCGTATTCCTTTGCATAATTCATAGCAATTTCAGTGCTTACTTCAACACCTTCTGCAGCGTTAACAACTATTAAAGCAGTATCCATAATCCTCATGGAGGATTTAACAGAGCCGGTAAAATCTGTATAACCCGGTGTATCAATTATATTGAGCTTGTAACTATCCCAACTGGTGTTTAATACGGAAGAGTTAATAGATATTTTTCTGTTGATCTCATCTTTGCTGTAATCTGATGTAGTAGAACCTTCCTCAATTTTTCCTAAACGGTTAACTGCGCCCGAGGAGTATAAAATTGATTCTGCGAGTATTGTTTTTCCGGAACCGCCGTGCCCCGCAATTACGACGTTCCTGATCTTATCCGGTGTGAAGTTACCCAAGATATTCTGCCCCTTCTAATTAATAGTACAAATTTACCGTAATCATTATTAGCGGCAAATTATAATAATTTAAACTGATAATTTTCTTTCTTCAAAATAATTGTGAAACTGCAGGAAAGTAATTTTAAATTAATACAAGTCTTCATCAGTATCATATGAGCGGACCTTCTTGCGTGAAGATGAACCGTTCTTAGAACCTGATATGACATTTAAGAATGACTTTAACCCTTTTGATACAGCATTTACCATATTTAACGCGTCAAATACATTTACTTCAACCTCTTTTTGCACCTTCTGCTCAAAATTAACTATAGAATCGGTTGTATCTTTTACAGTATCTACAATTCCGTTTACTTTTGCAGATTGAATTTTGAGATTGGCTGAGATCTCTTTGATATCGTTTGATATTAAAAGAGAGTTATCTATTAAAGGTTCTGTTTTGGTAGTAATATGATCGACCTTGCTTTCGATGTTATCAATTGCGCTGTTGATGTTATCAACAGCGCTGACAATACGTTTTATTGCTCTAATAAGATATATTACCAGCGCTATTAATGCTATATACAGCGCAATTACGGCAATGCCAGAGATTAAATTTACTTCCTGCATTTATTTGCCTTCTAAATTAAATAATGCGCTGTTTAAAGTTTGTTGCGTTCTTCTTTGTATGCGTCAACACCGGCTTTAATTGCGTCTTTAACCTTAGCTGATTCATCAACTATCTTGCTTTTTGCTGCATCATAAGTATTGGAAGTTTTTTCCTTCGCAACATTTAAGATGTCATTAGCATCATCAAGAAGATTTCCGGCTTTTTTCTTTGCGTCCGAAATCAATTCTTCTGAGCGTTTTTTGCCTTCATTGATAATATCCTGCGCTTTGTGCTTTGCAATATCCATGTATTCTTCAGCATCATCAAGAATTTCGTCTTTCTTGTTCTTTATATCCAGACGAAGTTCTTTACCGCTTTTTGGCGCATATAATAGAGCCAAAACGCCGCCAACAATTCCGCCGGCTAAGAATCCAAGGAACAGACCTTTTGCTACGCCTCTTTCTTCTGACATAGTGTAATCCTCCAATTTAATTTTTTTACCCATTTGCTTTTAATATTTGCTTGGGGTAGTGTTATTAGTTTTTTAGTATATGAAAAATAACAAAATACACAGCTATTTTCAATGTAAATTAAAGTAACCAATTTTAGCAAATTTTAATGAAATTTATGCAAAATTACTATGATTTTTACCTAAAATATCAGCAATTATTTACTGTATTAAATATATATAACACACAAATCGAGTAAATAGATTTCAAATTACTTTAAAATATTCCATATCTTAACAGGTCAGTCAGAGTTTGGAATTAGTTTTTTTTGTTTTAACCTCGTAAGATTTATTTTGAAAGAATGTAGAAATCTGCATTCCAAATTATTTACTTACAAACTCAACCACTCAACAACCAACTATTCATCAACTCAACTACTCTATCTTAAACAATGCGCTTATTGACTGGTTTTCGTTATTCCTTAATATTGCGTGAGCGAATAAGCGTGATATATCAAGTATCTCTATTTTTTTAGATTTGATGCTGAGCGGAACAGTATTTGCCACAACTAGTTTTTTCAGGCTGGAACTTTCTATCTTCTGCACTGCCTGCCCTGAAAGTATAGGATGAGTTGCCGCGCCGTAAATTTCCTTTGCGCCGTTTTTCTTTAATGCATCTACTGCTGCTACGAAAGTATTTGCGGTATCAATTAAATCGTCAACAATCAGAACATTTTTCCCTTCAACATCACCAATGATATTCATTACCTCAGCAACGTTAGGTTTGGGTCTGCGTTTATCGATAAGTATTAAATCAGCCCCCAGGTTTTTTGCATATGCCCTTGCTCGTTTTGAACCGCCAACATCAGGTGCTGCAACAGCAAGGTTACGCAGCTTTAATTTCTTGAAATACTTTAACAGCAATACAGAGCAGTATAGATGGTCAACGGGTATATCAAAGAACCCTTGCAGCTGAGGAGCATGAAGATCCATAGTGATAATTCTATCAACACCTGCTTTGGTAAGCAGGTTAGCTATCAGCTTTGCTGTTATTGATACACGGGGCATATCTTTTCTATCCTGTCTTGCGTAGCCAAAGTAGGGGATAACCGCTGTTATCCTTTTTGCAGAAGCTCTTACAGCAGCATCAATCATGATAAGTAATTCCATAAGGTTATCTGAAGGCGGGTTTGTTGATTGAACAATGTAAACATCTTTCCCGCGGATATTATCATTATACTTAACCCATATTTCACCATCCGAGAAGTTTACGATACGGCATTTGCCAAGCGGCAGGTCTAAATAATCACAAATATGTTTAACAAGGTAGTTAGAGTTTCTTCCTGAAAAAATCTGTATCTCAGATCTTGCCATTGATTATTATTTTTTCCGAATTGTTTAGTAGAATACACAAATTTATCAATTTATATCGGTATAATCAATAAATAAGGCAGTCACTTCAATTCTGAGCGAAGCGCTTGCCTGCCGTAACGGCAGTTCAGGCAGGAAGAATATAGTCTTTTTATTAATATGAAGTAAATTGTTTATAAGAATGGATCCTTACTTCATCCTTCGACAAGCTCAGGATGAAGTTCAGGATTAATAACTAATTCAGGCAAATCTCTTTTGTACTTATCAAATATGAGGGAATTGAAGTATTCAGGTTGTTTTCTTCTACACTAGCAGGTTCTTTTTTATCTATTAATAATATTTTATGGCTGATACCTCTTGAATCCACTGTAATTTCGTTAAGAGAGAGTTTACCAAAGTTATTGCCAAGAATTGAACCTCCGGCATTTACAAATTGGATATTCTTCCTTTTATAGCTGCTTGATTCATGCAAATGACCATGCAGGACATAATCTGTGCCAATATTGCCAAGTTTTTTGATGATCTTCTGTTTATTCCTAAGCTTCATCGTTTGTCTTTCAACAGCATGCCAAAGCGCAGCTGATGAAGTAGTGTTTTCGGAGAAATCTTTGCAGAAGTGATGATGAGAAACAACAATCCTTTTTTTAGATGGTGATACTTTTTCACTCAGAACTTTTTCAACCTGCTCAATTTGGTATGATGAAATTTTTCCGTTTGATGCGAAAGGATTTTTATAGATAGAATAGTATGCTATTGAATTCAGACCGGAAATTATGACATTATCAAGTTCTTTAACAAACGGAAAAATGTTTTCTGAATTGTAAATATTTTTATGAAAGGTCTCTCTGAAATAATACGCAAATTCTTTAACCTTCAGGTGGAAATTTGTCTTCCTGCATTTTGCCGGGTAGTTAACAATATCTTCGGCTAAATGAACACCTCCGAATATATCATGATTACCAATTGTTACCGTAAGTTTATCAGGTTTTAGAAGATCATGTTTTTTGAATATGTTCCTTGCAAGCTCAAATGCGGAGCTTTGGGCATTTTCGGTGATATCACCCGAAATTATTACGTGGTCAAAATTATTATCTGCTATGTATTCAAGAAGATGCAGGGTACCAGCGCGGTTACTTTCTTTGTAGTTTGCATCTAAGTGAAGATCAGATATATGAGCGATTTTCATAGATGTTTTTATTTCAAAGATATACTATCTTTGTTAGGAAGAGGTTAGTAAATTTTGAGTAAGTTGTTATTATTAAAATCGCATTCCCACGAAAGTGGGAATCTAGTTTTCTATCAATAAACATCTGATAGTGAGGTTTTTAAAGCAATCTAAAAATAATAAGTACTATCTATTTGTCTTAGATATAAAAAAATATCTTAAAGTTTGGATTCCAGCTTGCGCGGGAACTTTGTAAAAGAAGTTTTTAATTAAGATTAAATTTACCCCTAATGAAATTTTAATATTAATGTTTTAATTTTAACATATATGAAACTAAAAAATAAGCATTTAGAAAAGCTGCTTGAATTTGCAATTAAGACTGTTAAGAAGTCTAATGCAATAACCCTGAAACATTACAGCAAAAAGATTAAATATCATTTAAAGGAAAATCTTTCTCCGGTGACTGTTGCTGATATCAAATGTGAGAACTTTATTATAAGTAAAATTAAAGAGAAATATCCCAAACACAGCATACTTGCCGAGGAGCATGGAAGCGCTGTAAACGAGGCAGAATTTAAATGGATAATTGACCCTATTGACGGAACAAAAAATTATATGCGTAAATATCCTTTCTGGGGAACACTCCTTGCCTTAGAATATGGCGGTGAAGTTGTACTTGGAGTTATTTTTATGCCTTCGATAAATGAATTCATATATGCATCAAAAGGAAAAGGATGTTATTATAATAATAAGAAGTCTAAGGTCAGTAAGATAAGATCAATTAAGGATTCATACCTTATTCATGGCGGGCTGGATTATATTTTAACCGAACCATACAGGAATAATTTTTTAAATCTTGTAGGGCAGACATATTACAACCGCGGATTTGGTGATTGCCACGGTCACAGTTTTATAATTAATGGCAGAGCAGAAATGATGATAGACCCACACGTTTCACCGTGGGATGTTGCACCTGTAAAAATATGTGTAGAAGAATCCGGCGGCAGGTTTACTGATCTTAGTGGTAATGAAACAATTTATGGGGGTAATGCTTTAGTTACAAATGGAAAAGTGCATGATGCAGTATTACGTGTACTGAATGAAAATATCGAAAGCAGGGAAATAACCAAGGATTAGCAGGTTGCAGGTTGCAGGTTGCAGGTTGCAAGTTACAGGTATCGGATTTCCGCGAAATTAAAGAATTAAAAGTTGAGCCTCTTGTTATATTATCAGGGGGCTTTTTTGTTGGTTTTTATATGATTAGAAATAGATAAATTGCGGATTAACAGATAATTTAATGATATATTCTCTTTTATATTCACTTATTGCCGGGATAATTACGGGTTTTATTGTTTCCGTACCGCCTCTTGGACCTATAGCTTTTGCTCTTATCTCAAAAGGATTTCGTGGTGAGCAAAAAGAAGGTATGGCAATTGCATCAGGCTCGGCTTTCATGGATATGATATATGCGCTGATAGCTTTTGGCGGTATTTCATTATTCATTTCACTTCTTCCTACAAGTATTGAAGACCTTATTAATGCTAACATCAGGATTATCCAGATCGTTTTAATATATACAGGCTGTGTTGTAGTTATAGTTTATGGTGTAAGGATAATGAAAACCAAAACTGATTTTGACCAGCTTGAAAAGAAAGAAACAGAACATTTATCAAAAGCAAAGGGCAGGGCAGCAGGGTTAGTTCAAAAAAGTCATTTACCTGCGGAAAACACGAGTATATTCGGTCAGTTCATTATGGGGGTAATGCTTTGTATCTCTTCAATAACTCTTCCGGCATCATGGGTAATTCTTGTAGGTTATATAAAAAGCTTTGGTGTAATTGATGGATCGGTATGGGGGGGGCTTATATTTTCTGTCGGAGCATTTAGCGGAACGGTAATATGGTTCTGGTTACTTCTAAAATTGATCACTGGAAATAAACACAGGATAAACAAAAATACGGTTGGTAAATTAAATTTTTATGCGGGAATAATTCTGATAGTTTTGGGAATATTTCTATTTAGTAAGGCAACAGGTACAGTGTTCAATATCTTTTAGTATATTATAGTGTAGAAGATATCAGTCTAAGAAATCCCATAAATACCCTTAAAATAAAAAATATAAAAAAAGTGAAAAAATAGCGAAAAAACCATTGACTTATGGTTTTTTTTTCGTATTTTTGTAGTGGAGTAAAGTGGAGCAAAGTGGAGAATCTTAAATTCTCTTCTAACTCTTCTTTAAATAGGTTAATAACTCACAAAAATAACTAAAAAAACATAATTGTTTCAAGGGCACGCAAATACCATCATTGACGAAAAAGGCAGAATCATAATTCCTGCCAAGTTCCGCAAACATATTTTGCCGGATGCCAATGATATATTAAATGTTACCCTTGGAAGAGATAAATGCGTTTGGCTTTTTCCATCTAATGAATGGGTGAAGGTTCTGGAAACCGTACAGAACACAAATCCATACACTGATGAAGAAGTTTTGATGAGAAGGCAAATGCTCTTTTATGCTGATGAGCTTACAGTTGATTCACAGCACAGGATACTTATCCCGCAGCAGCTGAAAGATCTGGTTGGCATCAAGAAAGAAATTCTGCTCTTAGGTCAGCTTGAGCGTATCGAGCTTTGGGACCCGCAGGCATATGAAAAGTATCTTAAAGGAAGTACTGATTCATACGAAGGCGTTATGCAGAAGGTGATGACAAAGTTATATTCAAAAAATACCGAAGGGTAAAAGTTGGATGAAGTATTCTATCACGAACCGGTACTGCTTGAGGAAACTATAGAGTACCTGTATAACAGCGGTAATGAAAGTTCCAAATCATCAGAAGATTCAAAAAAAAGGGTTTATGTTGACTGCACACTCGGAGGCGGCGGTTACACAAAAAAAATATTAGATTTCTCATCTGAAGACACAATAGTAATAGCTGTAGATAGAGATGTATATGCTGTAGAGCACTCGAGGAAAGTTCTTTCTGATTACAGCAGCAGGGTAATTTATATGCAGCGCAATTTTGGTGATATAAAAGATATCATTAAAACCGCCGGATATGAAAATGTAAACGGAATTGTCATGGATCTGGGGCTCTCAACATACCAGCTAAACCATGAAGCAGGTTTTAGCTACCAGCAGGATACACCGCTTGATATGAGGGCTGATAAGGATCAGGAACTAAAAGCCAAAGATGTTCTGAACACATATGAGAAGGATGAGCTTGCAAAGATATTCTATAGTTATGGTGAGATGCGTTTCAGCAGGCAAATTGCGGATGAGATCGTTCTAACAAGGAAAAATAAGAGTTTCGAAACTACATTTGATGTTGTAGAGATGTTAAGGAGCAAAGTACCGCCAAGATTTCTAAATAGTGATCTATCAAGGCTTTTTCAGGCGATAAGAATTGAAGTTAATAACGAGCTTGAAAACCTGGAACGGGTATTAACGGATTCAACGGAAATGTTATCAGAAGGCGGCAGAATAGCAGCAGTATCGTATCACTCACTTGAAGATAGAATTGTGAAGAATGCCTTCAGAAGTGATGAAAAGTTAAAAGTATTAACCAAGAAACCAATAGAAGCAACTGAAGAAGAAATAGCTGTAAATATAAGGTCAAGAAGCGCAAAGCTAAGAGCAGCGGAAAAAAACAGTTTAATTAGAAGCAGTAAAAATAAATACATGAAATGAGAAGCGTAAAACAAAGAAAAGTTTCGCTGTTTAACCTGATGGTATTGTTTTTTATAACCGCAGGGATAATAGTCTTCTTTGTTAACAATATCATTGTAGTAAATTCCCTGGTTGTTGAAAGCAACAACACAATGACAGAGATAAACAAAACCGTTACATCAAACAACAACTTGCAGACAGAAATAGAGCGTTTAACTAATTTTGATAATATTAAAAATACAGCAGTAGATAAGCTTGGGCTCAATTATTCATCAACCAAACCAAAGAAGATCACCATAGAAAGGTCTGAACTGGAAAACATAGCACAATAATAAATAATTGTAAAAGGTCTCTGTTAGGAGACCGGTTTTTGAAATGCGGGAAAGAAAAAACACAAATATTACGGCAAATACAGATAGAAGGATAGTTCTCTTCATGGCTGTGTTTGCTTTGTTATTTCTGGTCATCCTTTATAAGCTATTCACAATACAGGTAATAGATTCAGCTAAATACAAGATTGCTGCCAAAAAGCAGTATGAAAGTAAAATTTCATTGAAATCATCACGTGGTATAATATTTGACCGCAAGATGAATTCATTGGTCTCGAATATTGTAATGTATTCCTTCGCGGCTGACCCCAATATGGTTGATAATAAAGATTCAGTTGCCGAGGTATTTGCAAACATTTTCAAAAAAGATAAAAACTTTTACATAGATAAGCTGACATCGAAGAACACTTCTTTTGTCTGGCTTGAAAGAAGAATTGACCCCAAATACGAAGCGCAGGTAAAAGATATCAGTTTTTCGGGGGTAATAAAACTTAACGAACCAAACAGGATATTCAATTACGATAAGCTGACATCAAGTTTAGTAGGCTATACAAATATTGATAATAACGGTTTAAGCGGAATAGAGCTTGAGCTTAACGATATGCTTGAAGGCAAAGAAGGCTATGTTGTAATGCAGAAAGACGGCTTGGGCAGGAAACGCCCCGCTGTTGAGTATCCAAGAGAAGAACCGGTTGACGGCAATAATGTAATTCTTACAATCGATCTGAACATTCAGAAAATTGTTGAAGAAGAATTAGCGGCAGGTGTAATCGCGAATAATTCAATGGGCGGCAAAGTGATTGTAATGAATGTTAAGACCGGTGAAATACTCGCAATGAATTCTATAAATCTTGATGGTTCGAGCCAGGATAAAATTGCCGAGATAACAGATCTGTATGAGCCGGGCTCAACATTCAAAATTGTTACAGCCGCATCAGCGCTTGAAGAAAGTTTACTCAGCAAGTACGATGTGATAAATACATACGGCGGTGAGTATATGAATATTAAGGATTCGCATAAGTTCTCAAGTCTTACCTTTCAGCAGGTTATTGAGCAATCAAGCAACATTGGTACAATACAGGTCGCAAACAGGCTTGGCAAAGAAAGATTTTACAAATATGCCAGGGATTTTGGTTTTGGAATAACCACCGGACTTGACCTGCCTGGTGAAATGAAGGGTAGACTTAAGAAGCCAATTGAATTTTCACCGGTTTCACTCAATTACATGGCAATAGGATATGAATTACTTGTGACAGCTTTGCAAATGACAAACGCTTATGCATGTGTAGGCAATGGCGGAATGATGATGAAGCCATTTGTGATAAAAAAAGTACTGGCTCCCGATGGTTCATTAATAAGGGAATACCAGCCTGTTGAGATAAGAAACGTAATTTCCAAAAATACCGCAAAACAGTTGACTGAACTTTTTGTGGGAGTTGTTGAAAGAGGTACCGGTAAAGATGCCAGGATAGAGAATATCAAAATAGCCGGTAAAACAGGCACATCACAAAAGATGGTTGAAGGCAAGTATTCAAAAAGTAAATATACATCATCATTCATAGGATATTTCCCAGCAGAAAATCCGAAAATTGTAGTATCAGTAATAATAGATGCGCCTGGAGCAGGAGAATATTACGGCGGCAAAGTATCAGCGCCTATATTCAGGAAAATTGCCGAGAGGATAATTAATTTAACCGGGCTTCATGAATTTAACGCGCAGGAAAATGAAGCAAATATTGTAATGACAGTGAACCCTACACAGGATAACAGTTCATTAAATCTATTGAATTTTGATATCAGTGATGCGGTAAAATTCCTGAATGAAAATGAACTACCGTTTGAAGTTGAAGGACCAAGGAAAAACGCAATTGTTGTTTCGCAGGAAATGGCAACCGATGATAATGGAAGAAAAGTAATGAAACTTGTTACCGCCGGAGGAAATAATGATAATAAGTCAATCAAAGAAAGCGGAATAAAGATGCCTGACCTTAAAGGAATGAGCTTAAGGAAATGTATAAAAATAATCTCATCACTTGGGTTAGATTTCAAAGTCAATGGCTGTGGTAAGGTTTCAATCCAGGTACCCGAAGCTGGCGTAACGCTAGGTAAAAATCAAACCGTAATAATAAATTGTGATTCACCGGATAAATTTTAGATGAAGTTCAGTGAAATGATATCATTAGCAGAAAATAAAATATTGAAACCTGAAGAAATCTTTGATTTCGATATCAATAAGCTTACTGCAAGCTCAAATGAGGTTGAACAGGGCGATATTTTCTTTGCAATAAAAGGTTTCGTTTCTGATGGCAATAAATTCATAAGTGATGTTTTTGAAAAAGGCGCAAAAGCTGTAATTACTGATAGCGAGCCTGATATTACTGATGCAAGGATATACAAAGTTGAAGATGTACGCAAAACAATGGCTATGATGAGCAATGCTTTTTATGGTTTTCCTTCAGCAAAAATTAAAATGATAGGTGTTACAGGAACAAACGGCAAAACAACAGTAACATCGATAATTAATTATGTTTTGCAGGCAATTGGTAAGAAGACAGGTATGATAGGCACGAATGGTAATTTTATCAATAAAAGATTCCTGAAAACCGAGCATACCACACCTGACTCAATAGAACTGAACAGGATACTTAAGGAAATGAAAGATGAAAATATTGAATATTGTATAATGGAAGTTTCATCACACTCGCTGACTTTAAACAGGGTTTATGGAATAGAATTTGATGTCGCAGTTTTTACAAATTTAACACCTGAGCATTTGGACTTCCATGAAACAATGGAAAATTATTTTGACGCTAAGAAAATATTGTTCGATTCATTGAAAAGAATAGGAACAAAAGATATTCAGCCTGCGGCAATATATAACTGTAATGATGAATACGGTTCACAGATTGTTTCATCTTCGCAGGCAGAAAGATTAGCTTATGGTTTTGGATGCGGTACTTTTAGCGCAAAGAATATTGAAATGGATATTGACAGTATGAGCTTTGATGTACTCGTCCCAAGAAACGTTGAGGATATTGATAAGCTTAAGATCAAAACAAATCTCACCGGAAAGTTCAATGTTCATAATATACTTGCGGCTATTGCAGCGCTTAAAATTTTAAATGTAAGCTATACTGATATTACAAAGCATATTGAAGATTTTGAAGCAGTAGATGGCAGGTTTAACAGGATCAAGCTTTCCAGAGGCGCGGATGCAATTATTGATTATTCGCATACGCCTGATTCATTATTAAAAGCTATTACTACTATTAGGGAAATTCTTGATGATAGCAAATCAAAAGGAAGGATAATTACTGTGTTTGGCTGCGGGGGCAATAGAGATAAGACAAAGCGTCCATTGATGGGTAAGATAGCTGCAGAGTACAGCAATGAAGTGATAATTACATCTGATAATCCAAGAGAAGAAGATCCGATGCAGATAATTGAAGAAATTAAAGCAGGTATTACAAGCGATAACTTCTCTGTTGAAGAAAACCGTGAGCTTGCAATTACTAAAGCTATTGAAATGAGTAAAAAAGGTGATGTTATTTTAATTGCCGGTAAAGGACATGAAACATACCAGGAAATAAAAGGCGTTAAGTATCATTTAAGTGATAGAGAAATAGCAGAGAAATACAGGAAATGATGTTAAGTCTCAGTGATATTGCAGGAATTAAAGGAATAAAGATTCACAATCCCGAAGCGTTTGGAAGTAAGAAGTTTAGGAGAGTTTCAATCGATTCAAGGAAATGCGGAACAAATGATCTTTTTTTTGCGATAAAGGGTGAAAGATTTGATGGACATGATTTTGTAAAGGATGTATTGAATAAAGGGACAGTTTGCGCGGTAGTAAATGAAGCGTGGTACAAAAAAAATACAAAAGCTTTAAACCGTTCTTTTAAAAAAAAATGTTTTATCGCAGTTAAAGATACCGAAAAGGCTATTGGTGAGATTGCAAAGTATTATAGGAGCAAGTTTGTAATCCCGGTAATAGCGGTAAGTGGCAGCAACGGCAAGACATCAACCAAAGATTTTATCGCAGAAGTGCTTTCCACAAAATACAATGTGCTGAAAACAGATGGTAACCTGAATAATCAGCTTGGTGTTCCGCTAACACTCTTCAGGTTAAAACCTGAGCATGAGATCGCGGTAATTGAAGTCGGCACAAACCATTTTGGCGAGGTTGAAATGCTCTCAAGGATAACTCAGCCGCAGTTTGGGCTGATAACAAACATTGGCAAAGAGCATCTGGAGTTTTTGAAGGATATAAAAGGCGCTGCAAAAGCTGAAGGCGAGCTGGTAGAATATTTAAAAGAGGTTTACGGAACATTCATACAAAATGCTGATGATAAGTACCTTAATAAGTACAGTAAGTATAAAAGTATTAAAACATTCAGCTTTGGGTTTAAAAATAAAGCTGAAGTAAAAGGAAAATTAAAAGGATTCAATAAATTCTATCCACAGCTTGAAATTAAATACGGAAGTAAGAAAATTTTAACTCAATTAAAAAATATCGGATATCAAAGCTGCCAGGCTGCATTATGTGCGGCTGCGGTTGGTTTCTACTTCGGGCTCCCGGTTCAGGGCATCAAAAAAGCGATATCCGGATATAAAATTGAATCAAACAGGCGCAATCAGCTTAAGAGCATTAACGGGATCTGGATAATTGACGATACATATAATTCCAATCCTGATTCCGTTAATGCTGCGCTTGAAAATTTAAAAGCATATAAAATAAATGGCAAGAAATATATCGTACTGGGCGATATGCTTGAGCTTGGCAAAGCAAGTAAAGCTGAACACTCATTATCCGGTAAGCTTGTTAAGAAAATGAAATTTGATAACCTTTTGACATACGGCAAAGATTCATATAGTACGTTTATTTCTGCAAAAGGCGTAAAAAATAATTATCACTTTTCAGATAAAGATTCATTAGCAGCATTTCTTAATCTTCAATTGAAAAAGGGTGATTTGGTCTTGGTAAAAGGGTCACGTTCAATGAAGATGGAAGATGTAATAGAAAAAATTTCTGCAAATTAATATATATATTGTAAATGTTATACTACTTAGCGGAATACATAAATAAAACTTTCAATCCCCCGGGATTTGACGTTTTCAAGTTTTTGACCTGGAGATCAGCTCTATCCGCTATTACCGCAATGATAATATCTTTCTGGATCGGTCCTAAAATACTTCGCATATTAAATAAGAAAAAGGTTGCTGATGAGATCCGCGCAGATGGTCCGCAGTCGCATATGGTAAAATCCGGTACACCAACAATGGGAGGTGTAATTATAATACTTGCTATTATTGTTCCGGTGCTGTTGTGGGGAGATATAAAGAATACTTATATACTTATTATAATACTTGCAACAATTTGGATGGGAATTGTCGGGTTCATAGATGACTACCTAAAGGTTTTTAAGAAAATGAAAAAAGGGCTGGTTGCAAGATATAAACTAATGAACCAGATAGGGCTTGGGTTGGTTGTTGGATGCCTTATTTTTTTCCTGCCTGAATTTGATAAAATAAATTCAGTTACAACAATACCGTTCATTAAACAGATAGAGTTTGATTTTTCATATTTATATATACCTATTATGGTATTCATTATTACAGCAACATCTAATGCAGTGAATTTAACAGATGGAATTGACGGACTTGCAATAGGCACTGTTGGAATAGCAGGTTTAGCTTTAGGTCTAATAGCATACTTATCGGGAAATGAAATTTTTAGTAATTATTTAGATATAATTTACCTTCCCGGTAATGGTGAGTTAATGGTGTACTGCGCAGCGCTGGTTGGCGCATCACTTGGATTTTTATGGTTCAATTCATATCCTGCACAGGTAATAATGGGTGATACCGGCTCATTAGCCCTAGGAGGCGCTATCGGAACACTATCGATACTCGTAAAAAAAGAATTTTTGCTCCCTATCCTGGGAGGGATATTTTTTGCAACATCACTTTCTGTAATTGCCCAAAGGTATTATTTTAAATATACAAAGAAGAGGTTTGGTAAAGGAAAAAGAATTTTTAAAATGGCTCCACTACATCATCATTTTGAATTAAGCGGAATTCCCGAACCAAAAATTGTAACACGCTATTACATCATTGCTGTTATTCTTGCCATCGTGACATTTGCAACATTTAAGATAAGATAAAAATTTAAAATTCATATAAAGGAACGTAACATGAAAATAACAAAAATAACAAGAACACTCGTTGTATTACTCATTGTAACCGGTATAACATTTTCACAGAATTCTATTGGTGAGCTTAAATTGAAATCTGCGGATAATTCAGGTTTGAATTTAAGTAAAATGAATTCAAAACCAACTGAAGTGCGTACAAAACTTTACCAGAAACCGACAAAGAAGATTTATTTTGTACCCGGCGGTAAAATTGGTATGTTTTTTCTTCAGGGTGATTTCAACGGAAACCAGCTCATAGCGCTTGAAGCTTTCGGTAAATACGTTGGTGATGGCTTCTGGGCTGAAATAAGCATACCGTTCAGATTTAAGACGAGCCCCGCTTTTACAGATATTGGACTTGATGTAAATGTTATGTATCCGTTTATGGGTTCATCTAATAAATCAGAAGTTGACCCTTTTGTAGGAGGAGGGTTGGGACTTCATTTTATAGGCAGAGATAGAGATGATCCGAATAAAACAACAGTATCGGCACGCGGCGGCTTGGGTTTGAATTTAATTGCCGGCGCGGTTTTTTTCAGGAATTATGATTTTAATATAGTAATTGAACTGAAATACTTTAATTATTTAAGAGAGTTTGATGACCAAAGATACCAGGGAATTGGCTTAAACGTTGGTGTAACTTTCCCAAGGTAACAGATTAACTAATAATAAATTGGTAGAAATTTTAGAAAAAAATAAAAAAGTAACAATTATCGGCGCCGCAAGAAGCGGTATTGCCGCAGCAAAACTTTTGAAAAGAAAAGGCTATGATGTTTTCTTAAGTGATGCAAGCGATGAGCTGAAAATTGAAAGCAGTTTTACGAATGATATAAGATCAAGCGGAATTGAGCATGAGTTTGGCAAACATTCTGATAAAGTGTATGATACCGATATGCTGGTTGTAAGTCCCGGTGTTCCTCAGAATTCAGCAGTTATCAAAAATGCGCTGGCAAAAGGAATTGATGTAATAAGCGAAATAGAAGCGGCATCATGGTTCTGCAAAGGAAAAGTTATTGCAATTACCGGCACGAATGGCAAAACCACTACTACAACATTGATAGGTGAAATGTTCAAAGATGCAGGTTATAAAACATTTGTTTGCGGTAACATAGGCATAGCATTTTCTGATATAGTTGACGAGACAGATGAAAATTCAATTATTGTGCTTGAAACGAGCAGCTTTCAGCTTGATAACATTAAGAAATTCAAACCGTTTATCGCAATAATGCTGAATATAACCCCGGATCATTTGGATAGATACGATACATTTGAGAAATACCTGGAATCAAAAATGAGAATTGCAGAAAACCAGAGCAGCAGCGATTATTTTGTTTTTAATTACGATGACGAGCTGGTAAGAAAATCAGCCGCGAGTGTTAATTCACACCGCTCGGCATTCAGCCTGAACATGTTAGTAAAAGATGAAACCGTTGACGGAGCTTATGTTAATAATTTAGACCTGATCTACTACTATTATATGGGCGAGGAAAATATTATTGATACACAAAAGCTGATAATAAAAGGTGATCATAATGTATATAACGCAATGGCATCGGTAATTTCAGCAAAAATTTTCGGTATTGAAAAGGAATACATCAAGAAAACACTCGAAAATTTCAAAGGTGTTGAGCACAGACTGGAATTTGTAAGAGATCTAAATGGAGTGAAATTTTATAATGATTCAAAAGCCACAAATGTTAATTCAGTTTGGTATGCTTTAAAGGGTTTCAGTGAACCGTTAATATTGATACTTGGCGGCAAAGATAAAGGCAATGATTACAGTCAGATTGAAAAAGAAGTAAAGGAGCATGTTAAGCATATTATAGCAATTGGTGACTCGAAACAGAAAGTATATGATTTTTTCAATGATAAGCTGCCGGTAACAATTGCAGGTGATATGGAAGACGCAGTTAATAAAGCTAAGGAAAACGCAGTAAAGAATGATGTAGTACTGCTCTCACCGGCATGCGCAAGCTTTGATATGTTTGATAATTACGAGCATAGAGGAAGAGTTTTTAAAGAAATAGTAAACTCATTAAAATAATTTTTGGAACCTAGAGTAAATAAAATAGATCTCTGGATCTTAGTGCCAATACTGGCGCTGATAATGTTCAGCCTGGGTGTGGTTTACAGCGCATCTTCAAGCTGGTCAGTTAGAATGAATGGTGATAGCGCATATTTATTCCGCAACCATTTAATGAGAGCAGGCTTCGGTATATTTTTAATATTCCTTGTTTCACGTATAAGCTACCTGAACCTTATCAAATACAGGAAACTGCTGATGGGCGCGGCGCTATTAATGCTTTTATACCTGCTTTTTGCCGGAGTTGAAACAACTAAAGGAGCTGCAAGATGGATATATCTTGGCGGTTTCAGTTTTCAGCCAGCTGATTTTGTTAAGTATGCTTTGTTAATAAATATTTCATATCTGCTTTCAAAGAAAAAAGATTATATAAATAATTTGTACTATGGTTACCTGCCAATATTAGGATATGTGCTTGCAGTTGTCACATTGATAGCTTTGCAGCCTAATTTTTCAACTGCAAGTGTAATTTTTGTTTCAAGCCTGATGGTATTCTGGATAGGTAAAGTAAAAATGAAGCATATGGTTATCACAGTACTATCCATGATACCGGCTGCGATATTATTTATACTTTCAAAGCCGTATATACTCAACAGAATATTTTCATACCAGGAGCATACTTCCGGCGGCAACGGCAGTTATCAGCTCTCGCAGGCTATAATCGGATTTGGTAACGGCGGATTTTTGGGTGTTGGACCGGGAAACTCAAACCAGCGTGAATTATTCCTTCCGCAATCATACGATGATTTTGTATTCTCAATAGTTGGTGAAGAATACGGATTCTGGGGTGTAACAATTGTAATAATATTATTTGCGCTGTTTATATACAGGGGATTAAAGCTTTCAAAATCATTGCAGGATGATTTTGGACGATACCTGGCTTTTGGTATTACTATCATTATAGGAATGAATGCAATTATCAATATGATGGTAGCAACAGGGATAATCCCAACAACGGGACAAACATTACCTTTTATAAGTTACGGAGGAACATCAATAATATTTAATTCAATCGCAGTCGGGATATTACTTAATATTTCTACATACAGGCTACAGCCTAAAGGGGCACTGCTCAGGGAAACACTTGAGGCAGCCGGAAGTGAAAAATGATCAACAGGATAATTTTTGCAGCCGGCGGTACTGGCGGTCATATTTACCCGGCAATTGCAATAGCCGATGAGTTAAGAAAGATGAATGAGAATATAAAGATTAAGTTCATAGGCGCAAAAGGAAGAATAGAAGAAAAGATAGTTCCGGCAAACGGGTATGAACTTGAAACAATTGAAGTAGCCGGATTTAAACGAAGCTTAAATTTAAAGAATATTACAGCAGCATATAAAATATTGAAAGCACTGAAGGATTCCAAAAAAATACTTAAAGAATTTGTGCCTGAGCTGGTTTATGGTACTGGCGGATTTGTATCGGGTCCTGTATTAAGGTCAGCGCAGTCACTTGGGATAACAAATGTAATTGAAGAAGGTAATTTTTACCCGGGTGTTACAGTTAAACTTGTTTCACCAAAGGCTGATAAAGTGATATTGAACTTTGAAGGAACAAAAAAATTTCTAAAGAGAAGTGATAATGTTACTGTAATGTCGTATCCGGTCAGGCAAAATCTTAAAAGGTACGAAAAAAGCGAAGCTTCGAAATATTTTGGGTTAGATGCTAATAAAAAGACATTATTTGTATTTGGCGGAAGTCAGGGCGCAAGTTCCATTAATTCAGCATTATTAAAATGCTTTAAAAACATTACGGGAAGTGATATCCAGATCATCTGGCAAACTGGTGATGGTGATTATGAATCAGTAAATTCAGCAGTTTCTTCAAATAAAAATGTTAAGGTAATAAAGTTTATAGATAAAATTGATTACGCATACTCAGCAAGTGAGCTTGTTGTTTGCCGTTCGGGCATATCGACAATAATGGAGCTTGCAAGTTTTGGCTCAGCGGCAATTTTTGTGCCGTATCCCGAAGCATCGGAAAATCACCAGGAAAAAAACGCAAGAGCAGTTACAGATAAAAATGCCGCCGAGATAATTCTTGATAAAGACCTGAACCAGAAACTGGAATCATCAATATTAAGACTAATAAACGATGAGAATAAACTTTCGTATATGAGAAGCAATATAAGTCAGATGGCGGATACCGAAGCAGCGTCAAAAATTGCAAACATGCTTGTTGAGATGTTAAATAAAAGAAAAAACTAAGAAGAATAATGCAGGAAAAGATACATAGACATAGGATGGACTTTTATTACCAGTCTCTGGTAATATACCTCCTGTTCTTTGTCGCATATGTTCTTATCAGAGGGACAATTGGAGAGAGTTTTAAGTCATTATACAACGACCCGATATTTTACATACTGATACTATTCATATTAATTTTTCTTGTGATAGTTGTATTGAATATTATCAGAGCGCCAATGATAATTTTAAAGGAAGACAGGATAATATTTAAGAACAGGTTTGGTGAAAGGGAAGTATTGTTAAGCGATATTATTAATGTGAAAATTGGCAGAATAAGAAAACGCGATGAGGAAATGACTTATCGTATTATAAAACTGAAATTAAAGAACAGAAGAAAACAGCTTAAAATAAGAGCAAACGATTTTGAGCGCGGCGGCGAGCTTATAAATGAATTTCTTAAAATTAAACAGCCGGTTCAGAATTAAGAGATATTGAAAAAAAATTAATGAGTAAAGAGAAAATATATTTTATCGGGATTGGCGGAATAGGAATGAGCGGCTTAGCCGAGTATTTCATCCGCAACGGTTACGATGTATCAGGTTCCGATATGACTGAAACTCATATTACAAAAAGACTTGCTGAATTGGGAGCCATAATATTCAATGGGCATTCTGCAGATAATATAACAGCAGATATCAGCGCAGTAGTTTATACTTCAGCGGTAAAGGCTGATAATCCTGAAATGATCCGCGCAGAAGAGCTTGGATTGAGGAAAATTCGCAGAGCAGAAATGCTTGGCGAAATAGTAAATGATAAATATCTTATTGCAATATCAGGCACGCATGGCAAAACCACAACAACAGCTATGATTGGCAAGCTTTTAGTTGATGCAGGACTTGACCCGCTGATATTCGTAGGCGGTAATGTACAGTTGTTTGATGGCGGGGCTTCTAGATTCGGCGCGGGAAAGTATGCAGTAGTTGAAGCAGATGAGTATGACAGGTCATTTTTAGCATTAAGACCCAATGTAACAATTGTAACCAATATCGATGCAGACCATCTTGATATATACAAAGATCTTGATGATATAAAAGAGACATTCAGGCAATTTTGCGACCGTTCTAAATACGGGGCTTATATGGTGTACTGCGGGGATGATGATAATATTAAGAGCTTTATGAATTCTATTAACCGGGAAAAGATATCATACGGCTGTGATGAGAAGAATTATCTTAAAGTAATCGATTACAAAGCTGAAAATAACATTTTGAATTTTTCAATTCTTAATTCTCACAGTTCGTATGATCATATACAGCTTAATATGGTAGGTAAACATAATGCGCTTAATTCAACCGCCTGTTTTGCAGTATCAAAAATACTTGAAATTCCGTTTGAAAAATATAAAGAAAGCATTAGTTCATTCAGAACTGTTGACAGAAGATTACAGCTGATGTATGATGCAAATGGCATAAAGGTATATGACGATTATTCACATCATCCGGTAGAAGTTATGGCAAGTCTAAAAGGTTTAAAAGAAATGAATCAAGGCAGGCTTAGAACAGTTTTTCAGCCGCATTTATTCAGCAGGACAAAAGATTTTTATAAGGAATTTGCCGAAGCTCTTTCAATTTCTGATGAAGTTATTTTAATGGATATATATCCTGCACGCGAAAAACCAATTGAAGGTATTACAAGTGAGCTTATACTTAACGAAGCATTGGTAAATAACTGCAATATGAAGCTTCTGCATGAAACAAATGATGTGATTGCATGGCTTAAAAATGATTTAAAGCAAAATGATATAATAGTTTTCCAAGGCGCAGGCGATGTAACAAATCTATGCAATGAATTTGTAAATATATTAAAGCAAAACTAATTTATTAATTGATATCAATATCTGAAATACAGAGTATTTTCAAAGGCAGAATAGCGCTTAATGAGCCATTGGCACGCTATACTACTTTCCGTATAGGAGGCGAGGCTGATTACTATGTTGAGCCATCGGATATTGATGATGTAATTAATATTATAAAATATGTCAACAAGCAGGCTATACCGTACTACATTATGGGTAATGGCAGTAATATCCTGATAAGTGATGAAGGAATTAAAGGAGTTGTAATAAACCTTGAGGGCGCATTTAATTACCTTAAGCATTCAGATGGATTGATCATTGCAGGTGCAGGAGTAAAATTGGCAAAGTTCGTAGATTATTGCATTCAGAACAGTTATGCAGGTGTTGAAATGCTTGCCGGTATTCCCGCAACAGTTGGCGGCGCGCTTATTATGAATGCAGGCTGTTATGGCGGTGAAGCGGCTGACCATGTTACCGAAGTAAAGGTAATAAAAAATGAAAAACTTAAATCTTTAAGTAAAGATGATTGCGGATTCAGGTATAGAAATTCAGATCTCAAAAATACAGTTGTGCTTGAAGCATCATTTAAACTGGCTTCAGGTGATAAGGAAGAATTAAACAGGAAAAGAAAAGAGTTTATTGTTAACCGAAACCAGGCTCAGCCGGTTGAAATACCAAATGCAGGCTGCATTTTTAAAAATCCAAAAGAGCATAAAGCAGCAATATTGATTGACCAAAGCGGATTAAAGGGCACAAAATACGGCGGCGCAATGGTTTCGACCAAGCACGCTAATTTTATAGTTAACTATGATAACGCGACTGCCCACGATGTAATTGAGCTTGTGAAGATAATCAGAAGCAAGGTACACGAAAAGACAGGCATCGAGCTTGAAATGGAAGTTAAACTTGTAGGTTTTGAGGAGGTAACAATATGAAGAACTGGAAAATTACAGTTTTATTCACAGTTGTTATCATATTCACTTTTTCAAGCATAGTTCTCTCCGGTTTATGGAAAGATAAATCAACCATAAGGAATGTAAATCTATCGGGAAATATTACTTTATCCAAAGATGAGATATTTGATTTTGCAAAGATGAACGATACAATGATATGCTCAAATTCCTTAACATTAGAGATGATCGAGTCAAGGATATCAAAACATCCTAATATAAAGAAAGTCGTAGTTTCTAAAGACGGTGCAACTGTTAAGATCGAAGTTTCCGAGAAGAACCCGTTTGCGGCAGCCACAAACGGCAAGGAAATATTTCTTGTGGATGACCAGTTATCACTTTATATCATGAAAAAAGAGCAGGTGAATATTGACCTGCCTGTTATAAGCGGCTTATCGGGGGAGCTTGGTCCCGGTACATACGGAAAAGATGATCTAAAACTCATAAAAATAGCGCAGTACATCATCAGTCAGTCAATAAAAATAAATAAGAGTCTGTTTAACTACATCAGCGAAATTAATTTCGCAGATAGCAATAACATTGTCCTTGTAACAAGCGATGATGCAACACCGGTTTATTTTGTTGATTACACAGCTATCATGAGTAAAGATAAACCTAATATGAATAATTATATAAAAGATATTAATAATTCATTGTTAAGGCGGGCAATTGATAAAAACCTTATCCAGCTTAATGCTTTCTTAAAGCAGGTAAGGGTTTACAGAACAGCAAATTCATTTAAATATATTGATATGAGATATAACGATCTCATAATAGTTAAGAATAATAATTTACCTGTTGAATAAACAGAATAACTGACTAAACAGATAAGATAAATTAACCAATAAAATGGCTAAGAAAATTTCAGAAGAAAATATTATAGTAGGTCTTGATGTAGGCACAACAAAAATTTGCACAATAGTTGCCCAGATAAGAGAAGACGGCAGGTTAAACATTCTTGGTGTTGGTAAAGCGCCATCAACAGGTTTATCACGCGGAATGGTTGTTAATCCGGGTAAGACTCTTGAATCAATAAAAGCTTCTGTTAAAGAAGCTGAGGAGCGCTCTGGGTTTGATATTAAGTCGGTTACTGTTGGTATTGCCGGACCGCATATCAGGTGCATTCAGTCAGAAGGTATAGTAGCTATTGCTCATCCTGATAGAATTATTACTGAAGATGATATCGAACGATTATACGAAAGCGCAAAGAGCTTAAAGCTTTCTAAGGATGAAAAGATAATTGATGTTATTCCACAGGAATTTATCATTGATAGCAAAGACGGCATTTTTGATCTTCCCATTGGAATGTTTGGCTTAAGGATGGAAGCAAAAGTAAATATACTTACAGGGCTTGTATCCCAGATAGATGACCTTTCAAACTGTGTGCAAAGCTGCGGAGTTGAAATTGATGATATAGTTCTTGAGCCACTCGCATCATCATACGCAGTGCTGAATGAATCCGAGAAAAAGGTTGGCGTTGCAATGATTGATATAGGCGGCGGAACGACTGATATAGCGGTTTTCAAAAAAGGTGTTATAAAGCATACTGCAGGTATCGGAATTGCCGGCAGCCAGGTTACAAATGATATTTCAGAAACACTTGGCATTGATGAGAAGGAAGCTGAAAGAGTTAAAAAAGAATACGGCTATGCAATGGTAAGCGAAATTATCAATGACGATATAATCACAATACAGGGTATAAAAGGCAGGAAGCCGCTTAAGATAGAGAAAAGTATTATTGCAAGAATCATCCAGGCAAGAATGGAAGAACTTTTTGTTCTTGCAGGACAGGAAATTAAGCGTTCAGGTATTGAAAGCTATTTGCCGGCAGGCGTTGTAATTACAGGCGGCGGTTCATTACTGAGAGGGACAAAAGAGCTTGCGATCCAGGTACTGGGCTCGGAAGTTAACCTTGGGGTGCCTATGGATATTGGCGGCGGATTGATCAAGGAAGTTGAGAGTCCGATATACGCAACAGGTATTGGCTTGATACTTCACAGGATGAAATACCTGAACCATAAAAAGAGCGCAAAAACTTTAAAAGGCAAAAAGCATCCGGGGATAAAAAATATTTTTGAAAGAATTAAACACTGGTTCGACGAATTATAGGAAGTAATTTTATAATAGAATGAGATATATACACAACATAAGAAATTTAAAATATAATTTAATAATAATCAAAACTTAAATTCTTTCATGGGGAAAGAGAAGGAGAAAACTACAATGGCAATTTCACTTGTTACTGATGCAACATACGGAGCAAAGATCAAGGTTATCGGTATAGGAGGAGCCGGTGGCAACGCTATCAATAATATGATAGAAAAGGGTCTGGATAGCGTAGATTTTATAGCATTAAATACCGATATGCAGGATCTTGAGCGCTCGAAAGCTGAGATCAAGATACAGATCGGGAGAAATACAACTTTAGGACTTGGCGCAGGCATGGATGAAACCAAAGGCGCAAAAGCTGTAGAAGAAAGCCGCGAAGAAATAGAGCAGGTTGTAAGAGGCTGTGATATGGTTTTCATAACCGCAGGTATGGGCGGCGGCACCGGAACAGGAGGCGGACCGGCAGTAGCAAGGATCGCAAAAGCTACAGGCGCTCTGGTTGTTGGTATAGTTACCAAGCCTTTTGATTTTGAAGGTGAAGACAGGCTTAGAATAGCTGAAGAAGGTTTAAAAAGATTCAAACAGGAAGTTGATTCATGCATAGTAATTCCAAATGAAAGACTGCTTACAGTTTTTGGTGAAGAAGTAACGCTTGAAAACAGCTTTAAGAAGGTTGATGATGTGCTCTACAATGCGACAAGAGGCATTAGTGATATTATCACAAAGAAGGGGAAAGTTAATGTTGATTTTGCCGATGTGAAGACTATTATGAGAGATATGGGCGACGCGTTGATGGGTATTGGTTACGCAAAAGGCGAAAACAAAGCGCTTAGAGCTACACAGGAAGCAATTGATAATCCACTACTCGAAGGTGTTTCAATTGCCGGTTCAAAATCAATACTGCTTAATATTATTGCTGATCCTAACTTCAGGATCTCAGATCTTAAGAGCATGACCGAGCTTATCAAACAGGCTGCAGGATGCAATTACGGTAAACTTATCTGGGGCGTTGTTTCAGATGAAAGGCTTGAAGATGAAGTTATTGTTACTATCATTGCAACAGGTTTTACAACTGTTCAGGCAAAACAATCAAACTCATATCCTGAAAAAGAAGAAGTAAAATCAAAGAACCTGCTTTTAAATACAGAAACTACTCATAATGTAATAAGGATACCAAGCACTCAGCAGGAATTACAGGGACTGGATATACCTACAATTCAGAGAGAAAACCTTTTAAGCGCTGAAGACCTGAAGAAGATAAGATCAAGGAATGAAGAGATGGATATTGAAGATTTTGATTTCAATTCAGATGAATTCAAGATATCAAATGATGATAAACCTGCATTCTTAAGAAGGCAGATGGATTAATGAAAATTATAAATTAATTTAATAAATGTAAAATTACTGTCCCGCTATGGATAAATGTGATAGACAAATATCGAAGGGGTTGACGTCACGAAGCTGGCCTGCAGAAAAGAAGCATCTTATATCCGCTCTGCTTTTTAATACGGTTGCGGCCTGGCTTCGTTTCCGGTTTTTCACGGGACCTTCTTGCTGCCTATCATAAGATTTCTACCTCATCTTTTCCCCAAAAAGCCTCCTCAGCATTAACCCGAGGGGTCCTGACCAAACAGGACCCCTCATTTTTTTATTCCGGTAAGTTTATGGTAATATCTTTGATGTTTCCCACATTAATACTTTTTCATTGCTTCCGCCAGCGGCAATATACTTGCCATCCGGTGAAAATTTTACTGTAATTACATCAGAATTAAAACCGGTTAATGTTGTTAGTAGCTTTGTAGTCTTAACCTCCCAAATTTTAACTGTTTCGTCATCGCTTGCTGTTGCCAGGTATTTGCTATCAGGTGAAAATGCCGCTGAGTTTATATCATTTGTATGACCATTTAATGTTAAAATTGTATTACCTGAACCAACATTCCATATCTTTGCTGTTTCATCTTTGCTTGCGCTTGCCATGTAATTCCCGTCATTAGAAAATGTTACAAAGAAAACCCGGCTAGAGTGTCCTTTATATTGCGGAGCAAACTTATTATACTCAAAACTGTATATCGGAATATTTTTCCCCATACTGCCTGTGGCAATGTATGTACCTGTGCTGGTAAAATCACAATTGAATGAATTGAACCGGTAACTTTCAAATAGCTCGCTGCCAAATAATTCGCCATCGGAATCTTTTAGATTGGTTAACCGGAGTGTTTTTGTTCTTTCAAACTTTGCAGTTTCATGGATATCCACAAAATAATTTATTCGTATTCCTTTATCTTTATCTTTTTCTGTTGGCTCACGGGTGAATGCAACTGCAAACTGTTTCCCGTCGGGTGAGAATACCGCATAGTATGCATTATCTTTCTTACTGAAATTTTTTATAATTTCCCTTGAATCCGCTTTCATTATTGTGACTTCGCCGTTAAAGGAAGTATAAATTAAGAGTCCTAAGCCCGGAGGTGAGTAGTTAACACTTGTAATATTATTTCCCGTTTCAAGCGAATATATTTTTGAGCCTGTGGATGCATCCCAGAATATAAGATTACCTTTTTCATCACCGCTTACAATTGTTTGGGAGTCGGGTGAGAACGCAATACTGTTAACATTTCCTTTATTCCCTAAAATGACGATCGTTTCCTGTGCAGGGGAAAGAGAAACAAAAATAACAAAAAATAAAAATATTGATATAAATTTCATATTATAACGTTTAATTTTCCATATTTGCTTTAATATAATAACAAATTTCATTTGCAAAAAGTTTGACCCTCAACCCATGGATATATCCTTTTAGGAAGAATCTCTTTATTCTCTGTGTATTGCTTCCTCAGTGTTGAAGATTTTGAGCAGAATATAGAAATTGAGATTCCCGCCTTCCTGCCTGAACTGCCGTTATGGCAGGCACGGCGCGGGAATAAAAAAAAAGGGCTTACAATTGTAAGCCCCGGTTCATCTGCTAATTAGTAGGGAATACTATCAGCTATGCTGTCTAGCAGAAAAAATCTATATAATTATATTACTGTTGATATACGTATGTGTATGTTGTAACGTAATGGTCTTTACCTACATAACAATCAACCACTAACTGACATTTATTTGTTTCATCAAATAAGAAATTTGGCGCGTAGTAAAAACCTTTTTTAACTTCATTGGCATACTGCTTGTTATCCTTGTTTAGCTTTAATACTTCAACAGCATCCGCACCCATTGTTTTAACATCTGATTTGGTGCTTGCGTAGAACATCTTTATGCCTGTATTTATCGAAGCTGTTGTGCTGTAATCTAAGTTTGTGTATACAGCCTCAAGGTTCAGGTAACTTCCAGGCTGCATGCTCTTCGGCGGATCCTGCCATTTAAAGCCTGATTCAACCGTATGGATTATTTCAAGAACATCTTTCCAAGAACAATTTCCCTTTAACTCATTATTGTTATTCTGCCACTTTGTGATGTTAATACCATTGTAACTTTTTGATTCAACGCCGCTTAAAACCCATGTTCCCCCAACTAACTCTTCCTTCGAAATTCCCGCGCCTTCATTTGGTTCAATATTAACTACATTTGTTTCTTTTTTATTTTCATTCGATTCAATATTGATCACATTTGGAGTACTTTCATTTTCAATTGTTGTACTTTCATTTACAATAAGGGTTTGAGCGTGTATCTGCATTGTAAATGCGGCAATTACCGCTGCAAATAACAGAACCTTCGATATTATTTTTGTTTTTGTGTTTTTCATTATTTCTAAATCCTAACGTTAAAACGGTAGCCAAATTAAAGGGATATTTTCCTTGAATCACTATTTTGACTACTACAAATATGGTATCAATGACAGGGTATATCAATACACTGATTAAGGGATATTAAAAGAATGGGATGTATTTATGAATAATTTTAAATTTTTGCTATATTTGATATATTGAAATCATATCTTTCCATAGAAAACGTTAGAACAGCCATCATTAAATTGGTTATTCTGATGATTTTTGCAGGATTTTATTCATGCGCTAATCAACAGCCGCCCGGGGGCGGTGAGGAGGATAAAACCCCACCAAAAGTTCGCATTATATCGCCAAAACCCAGCACAATAAATTACACCGGCAATTCATTAATATTTGAATTTGACGAATATATTGATAGAAGAAGTTTCCAGGATGCATTCAGGATGTCTCCGCAGATAAAAGGCGATATTGAATTTTCATGGGGTACTAAAGATGTTGAAGTGAGGTTTCCAAAAGATCTTCAAAAAATTGATCCCAACAAAACATTTGTTGTAAATATCAGTACAGCATTAAAAGATATCCGCGGGAATTCAATTGGTGAAGCGGTTAACTTTGCATTTTCAACCGGCAGCATAATTGATATGGGCGGAGTTCAGGGGAAAGTGTACAACAGCAATAATAAAATTACTTCCGCCATTTACGCGTATGACCTTAGCAAGGATTATGACCCTACAAAAAACATTCCTGATTATTTCACTGAATCAAATGCTGAAGGCAGTTATACATTAACAAACCTTTCACCCGGCAGGTACAGGATAATTTCTTTAATTGATGATGATAAAAACCTGCTATTTACCAGTGAGCGTGAAAGCTATGGTGTACTTCCGTATGATGTTGATGTAAAGGATTCTGTTACCAGCGGAAATGTAAATTTTTATATGAAGCTTCTTGCAACTTCTCAGACGGTTGCGCCGGAGCTTGATGCTACGAAATATTTCAAGGATTCAGTTGGTATTGTATTTACATCAATTGAGTATAATTCATTAACCGTATTGCCTGACCAAAGCATATTTATTTTCTTCTCGAGGTATAAACCCACAAGGGAAGACTTTACAAACAGCTTAAAGATAACTGATGAGAACGGAACAGGTGATAGGGTTGTTTTTAACTGGAAGAATGATTCACTGGTAGAAGTATTCTCAGCAAATCACTTTGCATCTAACAGAAAGTATAATATTACATTCCCTTTAAAAACTGTAAATGACTCTGTTTACAATTTCTCTTTGCAATTCAGGACTGTAAGCGTGAACTCCTTTGGTGATATGAAAGGAACGGTAAGCTCAACATACACTGATTTTGCTTTAACAGACCAGATTGTTAAAATTGAGCTTGAAGCAAGAACATTGATACCAATATTAAAATACAGCTTTGATTCACGTGATACAGTGTTTACCTATAAAAATATATTAGAGGCAAATTATAATTTATTTTCATACGTTGATAAAAATAATAATTCCACATATGACCATGGTTACCCGTTCCCGTTTGATTACAGCGAGCCGTTTTACATTTACCCAAACACCATAAACATAAAAGGCGGCTGGACAGTTGAGAATGTAAATATAAGTTTTGTGAGGTGATGACAGAAAATCTACCTGAAATATTAACGGTATCAGAGCTTAATTCCTACATAAAGGTTTTAATTGAAGAGAATTTTAAGTTCATTCATCTAATTGGTGAGATATCGAATTTTAAAATTCATACACAATCAGGGCACTATTACTTTACTATAAAGGATGAAAGCTCACAGATAAGCGCCGTGATGTGGAAAACCCGCAACCAGCAATTACTTTTTACCCCCGAAGACGGGATGCAGGTCGTAGTCAAGGGAAGGGTGACGGTCTATCCCGCACGCGGTAATTACCAGGTCGAAGTGTGGGAAATAAAACCACAAGGCGCAGGTGAGCTTCAGTTTAAATTTGAGCAGCTTAAGCAGAAATTGTTCGTTGAAGGACTATTTGATGAAGCACACAAAAAGCCTTTGCCTAAATATCCTGAAAATGTTGTTATGATAACATCAAAAACGGGAGCAGTATTGCAGGATTTTATTAATATCACAAAACGAAGATACCCGCTGCTTAATATTTATTTATACCCGGTGAGTGTGCAGGGTGTAAATGCGGCAAGCAACGTAATTGAAGCTTTAGCTGAAACCCAAAAGCTTGTAAAAAGCAAAAAGCTGCCTGATATTGATATTATAGTAATAGCACGCGGCGGGGGATCAATTGAGGACTTGTGGCCGTTTAATGATGAAAAGCTTGCTCGTGCTGTGTTTGAGTGCAAAATACCCGTTGTAAGCGCTGTTGGGCATGAAATTGACTTCACTATATGTGATTTCGTTGCAGATTTGCGTGCTCCGACCCCATCAGCCGCAGCTGAGATAATAACGCCGGATATCAGAGAGTTAATTGAAAATCTTGACAAATTTTCGTATTTTTGTAGAAGTTTTGTCCAAACAAAACTGGATGGTTACAAAAATTCCGTTCGTGAGATCCAGGGGAGTTATTATTTTAACCGTCCCAAGGATATTATCTACAATTTTTACCAGAGATTGGATGATTTTTCGAAGGGAATAACAAGTATTACAAATAACAGGCTGAATAATTATAAGAGCCAGGTA
>JANPBV010000326.1:0-2134 GCA_031430615.1 Ignavibacteria bacterium
AAAAACCTACTTTAGACCTGCTTTTTTATTAAATTGAATTACAAATTTAAATACCCTAACTTTGTTTAATTTCCATTTAAATGCAGGAATCATGATCAAAATTACTCATCACGGGCACTCTGCCTTTGAAATAAATACAGGTAAATATACTATTTTAATAGATCCTTTTTTTACCTGGAACCCGAATGCAAAAGTAAAATCCGCGGATGTAAAAGCTGATTTCATCGTTTTATCCCATGCGCATGGTGATCATTTAGGAGATTCAATTGAAATTGCAAAAAATAATGACGCAACTATTATAGCTGCGCATGAACTTGCCGAATACCTTGGAGCAAAAGGAAATATAGTTCACGGTATGGGAATTGGCGGTCAGCATGAATTTCCGTTTGGCAAAGTTAAATTAACTATAGCTCATCACAGTTCTTCAATTGAAGAGGATGGTTTGTATATGGGTGAGCCTGCAGGAATAATTTTAAACCTCGGTGATAAAGTAATTTATCATGCCGGTGATACAGGTCTATTCCTGGATATGAAACTAATTGGAGAAATGCATTCAATTGATCTGGCTTTACTTCCTATTGGCGATAATTACACTATGGGAATTGATGACGCGGTAAAAGCAGTGGAATTCTTAAATTGCAAAACAGTCATTCCTATGCATTACGGAACGTTCCCGTTCATAGCAACTAACCCGCAGGAATTTAGAAGAAAAGTAGAATCTATTGGCAAAACATGTGTCATACTGCCTTACGGTGAAGAAACAGAAATCTAAAATTTTATATTAAAAAAAGGAAAGGGGTGTATCCCCATGCAAACAAAAAAATATGTCTAAAATAATATCATTAGATAATCAAAAAGGCGGAGTTGGTAAAACCACTACTGCCGTAAATCTAACCGCTGCGCTTGCTGCAAGCGGGTGTAAAATATTGCTTGTGGATATCGACCCGCAGTCAAATGCAACATCCGGTCTCGGCTTCCCTACAAACCGAATGGAAGGCTCTGTTTATGAATTATTAACAGGTGTAACAAGCCCAAAAGATTGCGTTGTGCCAACAGAAATACAAAACCTTTTTATAATACGCTCAAATATAAATCTTGTTGGGATAGAAATTGAAATTGTTTCAATGCCTGAGCGTGAATTTATACTAAAGAAAAAGCTTGATGAAATTAAAGAATACTTCGATTTTATTTTCATTGATTGTCCTCCATCGCTTAGTCTTATCACACTGAACTCTTTGGTTGCGTCTGATTCGGTATTGATACCTGTGCAGAGCGAGTATTACGCATTGGAGGGATTAACCCTTTTACTTAACACTATTAAGATGATAAAATCGCGTTTAAATCCCGCGATTGAAATAGAAGGTTACCTGCTCACAATGTTTGACGCAAGGCTAAGGCTTTCTAACCAGGTTGCAACGGAGCTTGAAAAATATTTTCAGGATAAGCTATACCCAGTAAAGGTTATGAGGAATGTTAAGATAAGTGAATCACCCTCATACGGAAAACCGGTTATTGTATATGACCCGCTATCTGTTGGGGCTAAGAATTATATAGAGCTTGCCAATGAATTCCTAAGACGTAACGGCAAAGAACATTTACAGAAATTCGATAATATCCTTACCTATGATGCGCCAAAATTTGAAGTAGTAAAAAAAGATATCCCGCCTGAAGAAAAAAGCGGGAATAATACCAATCAAACAGGCAGCGGCAGGTAATAATGTCAAAAGATAAACCAAAAGGCGGACTTGGAAAAGGGCTCGATATTCTCTTCGGAGGATCAGAAACATCAGAGCAAAACGCGAACACAGTTGAATTCCATAAAAATGTAACTGAGCTAAATCCAAAAAGCGATGAGCAGATATTATTTCTCGAGCTCTCAAGCATCCAGGCTAATCCATACCAGCCAAGAAAAGAATTTGATAACACAGAGCTAAATGACCTTGCAGATTCCATAAGACAAAAAGGCATCATCCAGGCAATTACCGTTAGGAAAATTGATAACGGGAATTATGAGCTTATCTCAGGTGAAAGAAGATTACGTGCTTCTATTATTGCGGGATTAGAAAAAATCCCAGCATTTGTTCTTGATGTTTCTTCCAAGGAAGATCTGCTCGAGATCGCGCTTATTGAAAAT
>JANPBV010000327.1:0-12015 GCA_031430615.1 Ignavibacteria bacterium
ACAGACGGATATTTTAATTATGATAAAGTAACGTTTACAAGTGGTGTTGCAGGAATGATATGGCCAACGGGTTCTTCGCAAAGGTTAACGCCTGTATTTACCTCAGGTATATGGATTGGAGCAAAATCAGTTATTTCAGCTAATCAAAAAGAGCTACGGCTTGCAGCATCATTCTATACTACACATTATTCACCAGGGAATATACCGGTTAACGGACAGGTTCCACCGGTATCAGTTTGTAATGATTCAGCTTTTAACGGGTATCTTGTGAGTGTAACAGATCAATCTTTAGTTAATGGCGGTATTAGAACTAAAATTGCAGGCGGCAGGACGTATACTTTTAATTATTCGCCCTGGAGCGCATGGCCTGTAAACCAAGGCGCGCCATATGTTGAAGTAAATGGAACCCCCGGTTATCAGCCCGGCTGGAATGCAGATAGACCCGGTATAGGTTTCGGAACAGCCAGACCATCTGAAATGATCTTTGTTGTATTTATGGATTATACTAATTGTACAAATAATGTTCACGCATCAGAATTAAGCCTTCCCGGCGGTTCGCTTCCTCTGGGAGTTGAAGTACAGCAGTTAGCTTATACTTTTGATGCAGCAGGATTTCAGGATTCTTATTTTATCAGGTATAAAATTATAAATAAAAGCGGTAAGAACTGGGATAGTACTTATGTATCTCTGGTAAATGATGCAGATCTTGGTAATGCAAGTGATGATTTTGTCGGATGCGATTCACTTAAAAGTATTGGCTATACTTACAATGCAGATAATATAGATCCAGCTTATGGTACTGCTCCTCCGGCGGTTGGATACCGTTTACTGCAAGGTCCGGTTGTCTATACTGGCATAAATACTGATACTGCTAAATTACCATGTAATACTTTAATAGGATATAAGATGATAATGATGTCGGGTCATAATTCTTTTGTAAATGGCGGAAATCCGTGTATTGGTGATCCTGATGAGTATATAGCTGCATATAATTTTATGAAAGGTTTAAATGGATGCGGTCAAACAATTTTTAGTCCAAGTACAGGTTTGCCAACGAAATATGTCTTTTCAGGAAATGCATGTAATGGTTCCGGATGGCTTGATGGATCGCCTGGAGACAAAAGGAATTTGCTAAATAGCGGTCCGTTTACAATGAATTCAGGTGATACACAAATTGTTGTTTACTCTTATAGTGTAGCAAGGGGTTCAAGTAATCTACAGAGTGTATGTGCTCTTATTGATTTGAGTGATGTAATTAAAACCAATTATTACAATTGCTTTAACTTAATTGGAATTGAACCGATAAATAATTTAATTCCGGTAAAATATAATCTCTCGCAGAATTATCCAAATCCATTCAACCCTGAAACAAAGATAAGTTTTTCAATTCCAAAGAAAAGTTTTGTTGAAATTAAAGTATATGATGCTTTAGGCAGAGAAGCGGCTGTATTGTTAAATGAAGAAGTGAATGCAGGTAATTATAATGTTGACTGGAATGCGGAAAATTCACCCAGTGGTGTTTATTTCTACAGGCTTAAAAGCGGTGATTTTAATATGACTAAAAAAATGATACTTTTAAAATAATTAATTCATTTCTTTAATAGTATTTGTGTTCTTTGAATAATTTATGACATTAATCTCTTACAGCTTTTTACCCGGGGTTACCGGCCGTTACAGCATCGGCGTCAACGGAGGTAGTTGAAAGAACAGCCATAACCCCGGTTTTTTAAAAAATTTGAAATTAATAAACATAAAAAAATTGTTATATGATTAAGAGCGCAGCGCCTACTGTTTTGATAAATTGTTCTCTTTCGAAGGGCGGGAGAAGCAATTACAATCACTGCGGTTTAAGGGTGTTGCGTTCCGATATTAGCGCAGCCAATTCTGTCTTGATAAATCGTTCTCTTTCGAAGGGCGGGAGAAACAATTATGATCATTGCAGAACAATTGGCTGCGCTTCGTTTTTAACGCCCTCTTAAAGACCTAGCTATTTTCTTCGTTCCTAATGATTTCAATCAGGCAATCAATTTTGATTGCCTTTTTTATTGCAAGTAATTGATATTCAAGCTTTTAGAATATAGCGATTTTAGTCAATTATATAGCTTGACAACACTTTAAATTTATGTTATATTGCAGTAGTTTAAAACTACAGCAATATTGAATAAAGAAATATTAATAGAACGGCTCAAATCTTTAGGATTCAAGGAATATGAATCCAAGGTTCTTATTGTATTGCTAGGTGGTAACCCTATGAGCGCTTCTGAGATAGCAAAGGAAGCGAAGATAATACGTAACTCCATTTACGATATACTTAAATCATTTGTTGATAAAGGTTATTGCAATGAAATCGAAACCAATACAATCTTAAATTACCAGATAATTGACCCTGCTATTATACTGGATAAGATCACAAGCGATTATAAAAAGAATTACAACAATAAACTTACAAGTCTCAACGAAACATTTGGCGAACTTCAGCAGATTTATAAAACTGAATCAGCAAGAGCAGAAGGTCCTGACAGGAACATTCAGCTTATCAGAGGTTTTAACAAGCACCGTGTAGCAAAGTACATGGATCTGGTTAATAATTCAAAAAGTGAAATATTCGGAATGTACAGTCCAAGAAGGGTAGTAGTAGAGGAGCTTAGCCGTGACGCGCAAAAATTTATAAAAGATGGCGGTGTTATCCGTTCAATATATCAATTAAGTGATAATTCAGAAATGAACATTGAGCTTGTTAAAGCATGTGAGTTGTTTCAAAAAGGCGGTGAAGATGTGAGGCTGTCATTATTTAAGTTACCAAACATATCAATCTTTGATTCTGAAAATGTTTTCATAAACCTTTCAGCAGATAAAAACGTACCTAAACATAAGCAGGCTGATCTGATAATTCAAAATACAGATTATGCTGGACATATGAAGGATTTGTTTTTACACTACTGGTCTCAGGCAATGACAATTGAAGATTTTAAGAAAAATAATTAAATATATAAAGATATGGAATTTAAAATAAAATTTTCATTAAAAGGAATAATCAGCTTATTTTTCATATTTGTCCTCTTATTATTGATAATATAGCTGAAATTCGCTTAAAAATGGGAAAAAAATAGAGTATGGTAGTAAATGGCGTACAGGGTTTCCAGCTTCTGGTAATTTTGATAATAATTTTTATGCTGTTAATTTTGTAAATTACTGTTAAATTACGTATGAATGGGTAAGTCCATTAATTAAGGTGGACGACCTCTTTTTAGAAAGCAATTTTTTGTGAGGTTTAATATGGGCAAAAGAAATATACATATAATATTAGGCTTGATCCTGACGGTTATGTTTTCTGTTACCGGCCGCCTCACTGCACAAAACGGATGGTATCCTTTACAATCTGGCACAGAAAATATTTTAAAGTCAGTTTATTTTATTGATCACAATATAGGGTATATGTCCGGTAACGGAATTGTACTAAAGACTTTAAACGGCGGAACAAACTGGCTTGTAATTTCAACTGCATTCAGCGGTTCATCAATTTATTTTAACAACATATACACAGGCTATATTTGCGAAGGTTCGGTTTACAAAACTACTGATGGCGGCGTAAGCTGGGATGATCTGAATCAATCATCTCTTCTTGCAATAAATTTTGCGGATATGAATACCGGGTACGCTGTTGGCTATAACAGCAAGATAGTTAAAACTACAAACGCCGGCGCAACCTGGGAACTTCAGTTTGTAAGTATGTATGGCAGTAAATTCAATTCTGTTTATTTCATTAATCCAAATACCGGTTTCATTGCAGGCGGTGAAATGGTTGAGCCATACATCGGGGTAATCTATAAAACTATTAATGGAGGCAGTTCATGGTATGAGGTTTCGCCATCTACAGCGGATATTGATTTTAGAAGTATTTCGTTCCCAACGGCAGCCACAGGCTATATTGTTGGAGGTTACGAGTTTGGTTCATCAGGCGTAATATACAAAACAACTAATACCGGTGAAACATGGGTACAGCAGGGAATTGTTAATAAAGATCTTAATTCAATATCTTTTAAAGATGCGCAAACAGGATACACAGTTGGTGAAAGTGGAATTATTCTAAAAACAACCAACGGCAGCGCTATCTGGAATTCACAGGTATCAAGCACAAGCAGTGAACTTAATTCTGTTTATTTCCTTGAAACTAATTTAGGTTTTACTGTAGGTTCATCAGGCTCAGCTCAAAAAACAATGAACGGTGGTGTCTTTGAACCGCCTTTTGCAGTTTCAGGAAGGGTTACATTCCCAAATGGACAGCCTGTAACTAAGGGTATAGTAAAAGCTTTAAGATATGATAGAAACCTGAATGTTGTTGTAGTTGTAGATACAGCCCCTATCCAGCCAAATGGTGATTATATTTTAAGAAATCTGACAATTGACAGTACTGATATTATGGCATATCCAAATGATGAAGATGAGGATGCATTGCCGCCGCAGTTTGTTCCTACTTACCATACAGCAGGCTCTACCGGTTCTATAAACTGGTCAACATCAAAAACATTGTATACAAATAATAATATATTCAATGTAGATATTAAAGTTTTCGGTATAACAGGCCCGGGTGGAAGTTCATTTATCAGCGGCGGTGTATTTGTAGCCCCGCCTCAAACAGGAGGATTGCAAAACGCAATTGTTTATGCTATGAATGGAAATGAGTTTAAAGGATTTAGTGTTTCGCGTGTTAATGGACCATATGATATAAATAATATTACGCAGGGAACCTACCGTGTGATATGCGACAGGTTTGGTTATTTTGCAGCTGAAAAGAATGTTGTTGTTGGCAGTGTAAGCCCTGATACAATTAATTTCTATATGACACGTGTAGGAGTTATAGGCATAGACCCTATTTCCGGAATTATACCAAGATCATTCAGTTTAAGCCAGAATTATCCGAATCCGTTTAATCCATCAACTAAGATAAATGTTGATATTCCTAAGAACTCACAGGTAAAAATTGCAATATATGATATGCTTGGCAAAGAAATTGATATTCTTGTTAATCAGAATTTAACAGCAGGCAGTTACAAAGTTGAGTGGAATGCTTCAAAGTATGCAAGCGGAATTTATTTCTACAGATTAATATCTTCAGAGTTTACTGATATCAAAAAAATGGTATTGGTAAAATAATAACTTGCCGGATTTTTCCTGATTTTCTCCTCCTTTAGAAAAGGCTGACATTCTCGTTACCTCCGTAGAATGACAGCCTTTTGTTTTAATTTAAAATCATTTAAATTTACTCTCAGTAGAAGATTTTGTTCATTTTATTAGTATTGGATTATGTATAATTTAGCACTAAATAAAGTATCTTAATTAATTTATGTCCCAAAGATCTGATAAATATTTCGAAATGCTTGCCGGATGGCTTAAGTTTTATGGATTTGAACAGGTAACCGTAAATGCTGATGCCGGTACAGATAGAGTTTTTAAACGCAGCAGGGTAGAAGTGACAAAATTTGGCAAAGTTGATTGCTACATATGCGTTAAATATATGCCGGAAGGCGCTACAGGTCAGGAATTGCGGGCTTTCAGCGAAAATATGTTTTCATTAGCTAACAGACATAGAAGCGGTATGCCATTGGGTTTTGGAGCTATGATGGTTGTTTATCCGCTTATTATTACTGAAAATCTTTCATCTGAGCTTGCAGGTTTCTTAAATCTATATTGCCCAAAGCATTTTGCGGCTGCGGAATTTCCTTCGGCAATTGATTTATCCACAGGTTATTTATATTACTATCCAAACACTCCAATTTGGGGATACGCGTATTATGCTACATACAGGCGGGAATCTTACAGCTTCTTCTCACCAATATCATGGGAGGTAGTATCAAAACAGCAAATAACTAAATAGCTAAAAAGTGAAATAGTGATCAGCCTTGGCGGAGTCTGTTAGCGATTTCTAAAAACTTATCAATAATTTGAAATATTTAACATTTTATCTTTTATATACAAGTAAATTATAGAGTATAGTGTATTTATTTAATCTTGGGTAACAATTGGGTAACAATTATTATTTTGTTGAATTTTATATAATATCGGTTTATTAAAAATAAAAAATTAGTTCCGTTAATCCTTTTTATTATAATTATAAATTATTAAGTTGCAGGATAATTATATTCTAACTTGAAAATATTAATACAAATAATAATGATGTTTGCGCTTTCCTTTGTGCAATCACATAATATTGTACCTCATAGTCACGAAGACGAGCATTCTCGGGAAATGCAAGATGAGCATGAGTCTTCTCATTTTGAATTTTCAGATGAATTTACACGTTTCAACCTTTCAGGTTATAATATAACTTTTGCTCAATTTACAAAAGAACTTAAAAATAATTTACATCTTAAAATTTCGTATTCATTTAGTTATCTGTGTATAAAATATTTACCAGAAGATATTCCAATTCAATTCTGCAGCAAGGATAAACCTGATCCTACAAATCCAAAAATATTACAAGTACTTACACTTCGAGCTCCTCCTTTTCTCATTGCCTGAGAACTTTTAATTTATTTCTAAAATAATCATTAATTAATTATAATTTCTTTATGAAAAAGATATTACTTATATCTTTTTTTGCAGTTATTATCTTAAACTGTAATAAAAAAGATGAAGAAAAGCCGGTAAGTGAGCTTGAACCGCTTGCGTATACAATATATTCAAATAAACTTGAACTGTTTGTTGAATTTAAGCCGCTTGTTGTAGGTGAAGTATCCCGCTTCGCAGCCCATTTAACTTTGTTAGGGGAATCATTTAAATCCCTGGATGAAGGCAAGGTTACAGTTTCTGTAACCGAAAATGGTTCAGCTTCAGTTGAGGCTCCTAATCCGCCGGGTATATTCAGACCGGAAATTAAACCTGTTAAAGCCGGAAACAATTTTAAAATAACATTTGATATAGTTACAAAAGACTTTACTGACCAGATCGTAATTGATGATATTACCGTTTATCCCAATGTACAGACTGCAATAGAGAGTCAGGTAGAAGAGCCGGAAGGAAATGAAATTCCTTACCTCAAAGAACAGGCTTGGAAAGTGGACTTTGCAAATCAGGAAGTGAAAAAACAAATGTACTTTTATACTATCAGAACTACCGGTCAAGTCTTAATTCCCCCAAGTGACGAAGCAGTTATATCCGCAAAATCAAGCGGTATTGTTAATTTTAACGGTAATTCATACATCAGTGGAATGAATGTGTTTAAAGGTGAAGGATTATTTTCTGTTTCAGGCAGCAATCTGAATGAACAGAATATTAATACTAAAATACTTGAAGCGAGATATGAGTATGAAAAAGCAGAATCTGAGTACAAAAGAGCAATTGAACTTGTCAAAGATAAGATAATATCAGAAAAAGAATTCCTGGCTATCGAAAATACTTATGATATATCACGGACCTTGTACAGATCGTTAACGCAAAATTATTCTAATACAGGAGTAAGGGTTTTCTCACCAATAAGCGGTTTTATCAGAACAATTAATGTGCAGCAGGGTCAGTTTGTTGAAGCCGGTCAAACATTAGCTGTAATTTCAAAAAATAACAGGCTTTTGATCAAAGCGGATCTATCTCAAAAATATTTTGATATAATTAACCAAATCCAGTCTGCAAACTTCAAAACCCCTGACGGTAAAGCATATGATACTGAATCACTGAATGGGCGTTATATCATTTCAGGTAAATCGACCGGTCAAGATAACCTTTTACTGCCAATAAATTTTGAAATAGATTACAGAAACGATTTGATCCCGGGCACGTTTATAGAGGTTTTTTTAAAAACAACAAGAATCCCGGATGCTTTAGTGATACCCGTTTCATCATTAATTGAAGAACAGGGGGTATTCTATGTTTATGTGCAAACAAGCGGGGAAGGATTTGAAAAAAGGGAAGTAAATATTACAGGCTCAGATGGTATGCTTGTACAGGTACTATCCGGAATAAATGAAGGCGAAAGAGTTGTTACTAAAGGCGCTTACCAGATAAAACTTGCTTCCATGTCAGGTACAATGCCTGTACACGGACACGAACATTAATTTTAAAATGAGATTTCAATGTTAAATAAAATTGTAAATTTTTCACTCAAAAACAGGCTTATAGTAATACTTGCTTCAAGTCTGTTATTCATTTATGGTTCTTACGTTGCGGTAAATATGGAAGTTGATGTTTTCCCTGATCTGACCGCTCCAACCGTTGTAGTATTAACAGAAGCTCACGGAATGGCTCCGGAAGAGGTTGAACAGTTAGTTACATTTAAGGTTGAAACAGCAGTAAATGGTTCAACAAGTGTTAGACGGGTTCGATCTTCATCTTCAGCGGGCATTTCGATAGTTTGGGTTGAATTTGAATGGGGTACTGATATATACCAGGCCAGACAGATAGTAGCAGAAAAGATAGCAGCCGTAACCGAGCAATTACCTGAAGGAGTTGGAAATCCAACGTTAGCTCCGCAATCATCAATTATGGGTGAAATTATGCTCATTAGCGTAACCTCAGATAAAACCGATCTAATGGAACTTCGTTCAATTGCGGACTGGAGTTTGAGGCCGGCATTACTTGCAATTGGCGGGGTTTCACAGGTTGTAGTAATTGGAGGTGAGTATAAACAATACCAAATACAGGCATCACCTCAGAAAATGAGTTATTATAATATTTCACTTAAAGAACTGATAGAAGCAAGCAAAAACATAAATCAAAATGCATCAGGCGGTTTTTTAAATCAATATTACCAGGAATACATCATAAGGGGTATTGGCAGAACAAGTGATGTGGATGATATTGGAAATTCGGTTATAAAGGTTGTAAATGGTCTTCCTGTTAAGATAGGAGATATAGCAGAAATTAAAATTGCTCCAAGTGTTAAAATAGGAGATGGTTCATTAAAGGGGAAACCCGCTGTAATAATGACGGTTATGAAGCAGCCAAGCACCAATACTTTAGAATTAACAAAGAAAATTGATGTTTCAATTGATGAGCTTGCCAAAAATCTGCCTGAAGATATTCATATAAATACCAATATTTTCAGGCAATCAGATTTTATTAACGCATCTATAAGCAATATCAATAAAACTTTAATTGAAGGCTCAATATTTGTGGTCATTATTCTGATAATTTTTTTAATGAATGTAAGAGCTACAATTATTTCTTTGATAGCTATTCCGATCTCTCTTGTTGTGGCAGTTTTAACACTCAAATGGCTTGGTTTAACAATAAATACAATGAGTCTTGGGGGTATGGCTATTGCAATTGGCGCTCTTGTGGATGATGCAATTATTGATGTTGAAAACGTATTAAAAAGACTAAAGGAAAACTCTTTAAAACCCTTATCAGAACAGAAAAATAAATTAGAAGTTGTCTATAACGCGTCTATTGAGATAAGACCTTCAGTTATAAATGCTACTTTTATAATTATTGCAGCATTTATTCCGCTGTTTTTTCTCTCAGGGATGGAAGGCAGACTGCTGGCACCGCTTGGAATTGCTTTTATTGTTTCATTATTCGCTTCCTTGATTGTTGCAATAACTTTAACTCCCGTTCTATGCAGTTACCTTTTGACAAACGATGAAGCATTGGAAAAACAAGCTCATGGTAATAAGTTCATAAATTATCTTAACAACATTTATAAAGCATCTTTAGAGAAAGTATTAAGAGTAAGAAAATTTGTTATTGCTTCATCAATTGCGCTACTGATTATTTCTTTATTTGTGATGTTTAATCTTGGAAGGAGTTTTTTACCTGAGTTTAACGAAGGTTCACTGGTTATAGGCGCTGTTACATTGCCCGGTACTTCACTTGAGGAAAGTAATAAAATGGGTATTTCAATAGAAGAAGCGCTCTTGACCATTCCGGAGATTCAAACAACTACCCGAAGAACAGGAAGGGCGGAATTAGATGAACATGCCCAGGGAGTAAATGCATCTGAAATTGACGCGCCATTTATTCTGGATGGCCGCTCACGGGATGAGTTTATGGAGGATGTGAGGAAAAAACTTGCAGGCATTTCAGGTGTTAATATTACTATAGGTCAGCCAATTGGTCATAGAATAGATCACATGCTCTCGGGCACAAGAGCGAATATTGCTATAAAACTGTATGGCAGCGATTTAAACAAAATGTTCACAATTGCCAATCAAATAAAAAGCCAGATTTCATCTATCGAAGGATTGGTTGATCTAAGCGTAGAACAGCAGGTAGAAATCCCGCAGATCCAGATAAAAGCAAAAAGAGAAATGCTTACTAAGTACGGGATTTCAATTTCTGATTATGTTGAATTCATTGATGTTGCTTTTGCAGGTGAAGATGTAAGCCAGGTATTTGAAGGCAACAGAAGCTATGACCTTCTTTTAAGATTTGAAAATCCTGCTAATAACAACATCGAAAATATTAAAAATACTTTGATAGATACATATACAGGTCAGAAAGTACCTTTATATTATGTAGCCGATATTGTTTCCACTACCGGACCAAATACGATCAACAGGGAAAATGTTCAGAGAAAAATTGTTATTTCAGCAAATGTTTCCGGAAGAGATCAAAAGAGTGTTGTTGAAGATATAAAGCAGAAAATTGATGCGAATATCAAATTACCTGATGAATACAGAATAGAATACGGCGGACAATTTGAATCGGAAGCCGAAGCATCGAAAACCTTATTCATAATGTCACTATTTTCTCTTTTAATAATTTTCCTTTTGCTTTACCAGGAATTTAAAGATTTCAAAATATCGGGTATTGTGCTTATTAATCTTCCTCTTGCGTTAATTGGAGGTATATTCGCAATATACTTTACAACAGGTATAATCAGTATCCCATCTATTATTGGATTTATTACACTCTTTGGTATAGCAACCAGGAATGGAATATTGCTTGTATCAAGATATAATACATTAAAGCGTGAAGGTATGAAATTGTATGACAGAATTATACAGGGTTCAATTGACAGACTTAACCCAATTTTAATGACAGCACTTGCGGCTGGATTGGCGCTTATTCCTCTGGCAATAAGTGGAGATCTACCCGGTAATGAAATTCAAAGTCCTATGGCGAAAGTAATTTTGGGTGGTTTATTAACAAGCACATTTTTAAACCTGATAGTAGTTCCAGTAGTTTACTATTTAGCAAATAAAAAATCTGAAATAGCATGAAATTCAAATTGATAATATTATTTCTTTTGAGCTTAATACAATCCGGTTTCGCACAAAGCAGAATAGATGAAATTCTCAAAGAAATTTCTTTTAACAACCTGCAAATAAAAGCAGGTTCTGAATTAGTAAAGGCTAAAAGGTCAGAATTTAATATTGGGCTTGCCCCAAATGATCCCTTCTTCAATTTTGATTATTTATTCGGAAGTCCTAAAAGAATTGGAAATCAAACTGAATTTTCAATAATATTTTCATTTGACTTTCCGACTGTTTATGGCAAAAAAAGCAATTTAGCGGATATGAGATCAACTCAGCTTAATTATGATGAACATTCTTTAAAGCAGTTAGTTTTGCTTGAGGCAAAATTAACTCTTATTGAACTGGTTTATCTTAATAAAAAAAATGCTGAACTGAATGAAAGGTATATCACTGCTAACAGAATATATGATTACTTTTCAATAAGGTTACAGCAAGGTGATGTTAATATAATGGAAGTTAATAAAGCAAAACTGCAGGTGATTAATTTTAAAAGTGAATTAGAACTGAATAAAGCAGAAATAAACAAGTTAAACAGTAATCTAACAGAATTTAACGGCGGCAAAATTGTGTTCTTTACTGATACTACATATCCTGATATGGAGGAGTTACCGGATTTCAGTTCGCTTGAAACAGAAATTGAATCTTCTGATCCTGTTTTGAAAAAGCTAAACCTGCAATATAAAATTTCCAGGCAGGAAATCGATCTGCATAAAGAACTTAGACTGCCAAAAATTGAACTTGGTTACAGGTACCAGGGTTTATTGGATCAAAATTTCAATGGTTTCCATGCCGGTATTTCAATACCCCTATGGGAAAAGAATCA
>JANPBV010000328.1:0-1984 GCA_031430615.1 Ignavibacteria bacterium
CGCTATGTCAATCAATTTATCAGTTAGTAGAAATAGCTATATAGACATATTTGCTTAAAAATATTTCGTTATTTATCAAAAAAATAGTAAATTTGCAAATAAGTCTTATCAAATGAGGAAAATAAAGAACGTAAAAATGAAAATAATAATTGGACTTATTTTAGTCATAGCAATTTCCTTCACTTTATTCACTTTAAATAAACCGTCTAAAGTTTTGGGTAAGGAAGATAAAGTTACCGGGGATTTTGTTTTTAAACAAAAGCCAAGTGATATGGTAAGAAAGAAACTTGAAAGTATGAGCTTGCGCGAAAAGATAGCTCAAATGATTATTGCAAGTGCAATACCTGAGAATTTTACGGAAGGTTCTTCTGATTTTAAAAAATTTAAAAAACTTTGCGAAGAGACAAAAGTTGGCGGATTCATATTTTTTAAAGGCAGTTCAACTGATTACGTAAAACTTTCAAATAAGCTTCAGTCGTTCTCCGATATCCCATTACTTATTTCATCTGATTTTGAGCGCGGAACAAAAATGCGTGTCAACGATGGAGCATTATTCCCAACCAACATGGCAATTGGCGCCGCTGATAATAAAGAGTTATGCTACAAAATGGGAATCGAGGTTGCAAGAGAAACAAGGCTGCTTGGAATTCACCAAAACTACGCGCCTGTTTGCGATGTTAACAATAATCCAAACAACCCTATTATTAATGTAAGATCATTTGGTGAAGACCCACAGTTAGTAAGCAGGATGTCAGAGGCTATGATAAAGGGTCTGCAGGATGGGAAAGTAATTGCAACTGCAAAACACTTCCCGGGGCATGGTGATACTGATATTGATTCACACACTGACCTGCCGCAATTAAAGTTTACAATGGATAGGATGAATTCCATTGAACTAGTTCCATTTAAGAATGCTATTGAGCATAATGTAATGTCAGTTATGATCGCGCATTTAGCTTTCCCAGAGCTTGAAAGCGCACCTAATATTCCGGCATCGCTCTCCCCCTCCATAGTTCAGGGTTTGTTAATAGATAAAATGGGATTTGGCGGACTTGTTGTTACAGATGCATTGAACATGAAAGGTATCACAAAATATTTTTCAACTTCAGAAGTAGCGGTAATGTGTGTTAAAGCCGGTATCGATCTTATCTTAATGCCGCTGGATGAGGTTAAAACCATTAACGCCATCGAGAGCGCAGTGAACAGCGGTCAGATAACAGAAGAGAGAATTAACAGCTCAACCGAAAAAATATTAAAAGCCAAAGAATGGCTTGGATTATTCGAGAACCGTTATGTTCAGGAAGCGGATGTTTACAAAACCATAAATACAATGGAAGCAAATGAACTTGCCCAGCAGATTGCCGATGAATCCATAACATTAGTAAAAGATGATAAAAATGTATTACCACTTAAAGAAAGATCAAACAATAAAACCGCAATTATAATTATCAGTGAGGGCGGAGAACAGGATAATACAGGTTATTTAAAAAGTATTGTATCAGATTATTTTAAGGATAATATAGTTTACACCGCAAACAGCAATTCAATGGATGCAGAGTTATCGGGAGATTTAAGTTCACTTTCAGTATACGATAATATTATTGTTGCCATATACGCAAAAGTAAGGTTCGGGACAGGGAAAATATCTATTTCCGCAGGCAATGTAGAGCTTATTAACAGGATAAATGGAATCAATAAAAATCTGGCAATTGTTTCCCTGGGTAATCCTTACCTGCTTAAAGAATTTCCTTCGGTTTCATCATATATCTGCGCATACGGTGATTCAGATTTTTCTATTAAAGCTGCTATTAAAGCAATTACTGGTGAGGTTAAATTCAAAGGTAAGTTGCCTATTTCAATAAATGAGAACTATAAATATGGTTCAGGCATTATTAAATAAAATACAACCTATAGCAGTGTTTCTATTTATCTTAAATTGATTTATATTTGTAAACACCACAAATCATACAGGAGGGAATTAATA
>JANPBV010000329.1:0-9705 GCA_031430615.1 Ignavibacteria bacterium
GGAAAGAAAAAAACCAATGTTAAGGAATCAACTTACTAAGAAAGTGATACTAAAGCAAAAACGCCGGGTACGGGCGAAACGGATGACACATAAACCTAAATTATAGAAATGAAATTATTACCAGTCGAAATAATTAAAACTAATCAAAATAAGATTGATGAGATTAATTGCTTAATGAAGGCAATTTACAGGCTAATTCTCTACAGTAGACTTCATGATGACGATGACCTTTTGGACATCTATTTGAAAGGAATACATAATCTAAAAGAACTTCTTAGCCTCAAAAATGCTCAAATGGAAGCACAAAGTGAAGATGAAGCAAAGGAATATTTACAAAATCTAAAAATATCTATGAACTTTGTAGTTGAGGAAATTATTTTGCAAAATAAATTTGAGAAAGAAATACAACTGTTTCAGCTACTTCGTTTGATATCCCCTGAAGCATATTCCAGACACCCAAATCATTATCGACAAACGCTTGTACAAATTGGTTCTCATATTTGCCCTGAACCGGCAAAAGTTCCTCAATTAGTTTCAGAACTTTTCTACAAGATGCAATCAATAAAAGACCCGGTAATAAAGGCAATATACTTCCATCACGAGCTTATTCGAATTCACCCTTTTGTTGATGGAAATGGAAGGGTTACAAGAATTGCAAAAAACTGGATGCTTATGTATAATTTATATCCCCCTATATACATAAATAATGCTGATAGAAAAAAAGAATATATCAATACATTAGAAAGAAGTTTTAGTGATCTTTATAAAGAACCTGATAAATGGAATAGCTCTACAGAAGCATTTTTTGACCAGGAAATTGACCGCTTGTTAACAAATTCTTCTATGCTTTATGAGAACATAAAATCAATTGGAATCAATAGAGAAAACCTGAAAATGAAACACAAAATTAATTAATATCAAACCTTTAAAAAGATTGCCGGCACCTAACATGGGTTTTGCAATATGGCGGCTGAAGTGCTTCTATGAAACATTTGTGCAAGGCAAAGTTCAGTTCTCAAATGGAGTTTTGTGCTAAAACTCCACGCCATCGCAAACCACCGAAACGTAAGGCGTCATTGCAAAAGGCGACAGTGCAACCTGACGGTTAGTATTTGAGTGTCAGATCTAAGAATCTGACACGAGCAGTAAATCTACACTATACCATAAATAAAAAGGGCGCTTACGCGCCCCATTGATAATTGCTCATTGTAAATTGATAATTGCTTTACACTATGCCGTAAGCAAGCATTGCATTGGCAACTTTTACAAATCCGCCAATGTTTGCGCCTGTTAAGTAATCACCTTTTTTACCGTAAGCTTCGGCTGTATCAAGGCAAGTTTTGTGAATGCTCTTCATTATACCAAGAAGTTTAGCGTCAACTTCTTCACGGCTCCACATTAAGCGCATGCTGTTCTGGCTCATTTCAAGTCCTGATACAGCTACACCGCCTGCGTTAGCTGCTTTTGCCGGTCCGTACAGGAAGTTATTTTCCTGGTAAACCTTAATAGCGTTTAAGTCACTTGGCATATTTGCGCCTTCTGATACACAATAGCATCCTGCATCAACTAAACCTTTTGCAAGGCTTTCATCAAGCTCGTTCTGTGTTGCGCATGGTAATGCGATATCAACTTTCAGACCGTGCTCTTTAATTACCTGCCATACACTCAATCCTTCGTAGTATTTTACATTATGTTTATCAGCGTATTCTTTTATTCTGCCGCGGCGGTTGTTCTTAAGATCAAATAAGAATGCAAGTTTACCTGCATCAATACCTGACTCATCAACTATCGTGCCGTTTGAATCTGATGCTGTGATAGGAATACCGCCTAAGTGGTTAACCTTTTCAATAGCATACTGTGATACGTTTCCTGATCCGCTTACTGCAACTCGTTTACCTTTGAAATCTTTACCGTTTGCTGCAAGCATTTCTGCTGCAAAGTAAACTGTTCCGTAACCTGTAGCTTCGGGTCTTATCAAACTTCCGCCGTACTCAAGGCCTTTGCCTGTTAATACGCCGGTATGCTCATTAACTATCTTTTTATAGTAACCGTATAAGTATCCAATTTCTCTTCCGCCTACGCCAATATCACCAGCAGGTACGTCTCTATCGGGTCCGATATGACGGAAAAGCTCTCTCATAAATGCATAGCAGAATCTCATTACTTCGTCATCTGATTTTCCTTTTGGATCGAAATCACTTCCGCCTTTACCTCCGCCCATTGGGAGTGTGGTTAAAGCGTTTTTGAAGATTTGTTCGAATCCTAAGAATTTTAAGATACCGATATTTACAGATGGGTGAAACCTTAAGCCGCCTTTGTATGGCCCGATAGCGTTATTGAACTCTATCCTGAAACCGCGGTTAACCTGAACTTCGCCTGCGTCATCTACCCATGGTACGCGGAATAAAATTGCTCTATCCGGAACAACTATTCTTTCATAAATTTTTGCTTTTACAAATTCGGGGTGTTTGCTTACAGTTGGTTCAAGGGTTGTTAGTACTTCTTCTACTGCCTGGTGAAATTCCGGCTGCGCAGTATCTTTAATTTTGACTTTTTCAATTACATCTTTTATAACTGAAGACGATTTTGCCATTGGAATGCTCCTTATTAGCGTTGTTTAGTTGTTTGGTTCAGGGTGTAAATTTGTTTAATTTTCCCTGCTTACATATACAAAAATACCGTTTTTGACCTATTTTAAACAATGACATTAATCATAAATCATAAATTACTGTATTTTGTTTTATAACTTTTTAAGTGAAATTGTGTTTAAATGCTTTAAAGTTGATATTTATTTTACCAAAAAACTATACTTTTTAATAAAATGAAGATAAAAAAGTTTACTTGTGTTAACTGCGGCGCGCCAAAAGTGAATGAATACAAATCACCGTACATTATGTGTGACTATTGCGGCTCATTTACGGATATTGATTTCACTCTGGGAATGAATTTCTGGAACCAATCCACGATGAAAAACATCGGTTACGCGTTCAATAAAATGGATTACATGAACCGCCTGCAATACGCTTTGCAAAAAGGTGATAAGGCAGAGTATTGGAGATTGCAGCGCGGGTACTGGGATTATTATTACCGTACATACCCACCATACCTGCCTCCATCTATTGATGATGGTTACAAGTATAGAGATTACCTTGATGTGTGCGCGGAATCAAGCACTGATTCAGCATTTGAACCAAAGTGGGGTGATTTAGCAAGGCAGCAGCAGGTTCTTCAGCAGTCACTGGCATACTACCAGACACCGCAGGGAACAAAAGTACAGAGCGAAGGATTTTTTAAGCTCGCTGAATTTTTTATAGGAATGACTAAGGAAGGGTTTAAAGTATTTTATGAAAATCCGAAGTTTGCTGTTATGAATGATCTTTTACCGGAGCAGGTTCACTTGAAGATGAAACTTTCTATGTTCGTGCAGGCATGGCTCCCGTATCTTACGGATGAAGACCAGGATAAATTCCTGAAGATGACGGGATTCAGTATGCAGTATGTGGAAATTGAACAGCCGGCAGGAAGAAAAGGCGAGTGTGAGCATTGCAAAGCTGAAATTTATATCCCAGAAGGCTCATTTAAAGTGCATTGCGAGAGCTGTCACAAGACGACAAAAGTTCAGCAGACGTTTAAATGTATGTCCTGCGGGGCTGATAATAAAGTGCCTGAATATCCCGCAAAGCCAATTGACTGCGAATTCTGCGGCGTAGAAAACAGGCTGATTCAGAGATTGTTTGGGTAGAAAAAAAATAATTGTTTCACGCAAAGACGCCAAGGCGCAAAGAATTATATGGTTTTGATTCTCATTCCCAAACTCCAGTTTGGGAATGTATAATCTGAAATATTGAAAATACGAAATATAATTAAACAACTTATTCTCTCAATTGCGCCATACGATGATCTGGAAGCTGAACAAATTATTGATATAATAAAGTGGATTGAGAGTGGCGAAGAAATTTTCAGGATTCAAAAACCTGCAATTCCTCCAAAGCATCTGGTTTCATATTTTGTTATTATTGACTCTGCCAAAAGAAAAATTCTGCTTATGGATCATATTAAAGCCGGTCTTTGGCTGCCCGGTGGGGGACACATTGAGAAAGATGAACACCCAAAAGCAGCAGTTGAACGTGAGATTTTTGAAGAATTAAATATAACCGCAGAGTTTATTTCTGAATCTCCATTTTTTATCACACAAACTATTACAGTAGGAAAAACTGCAGGTCATACAGATGTAAGTTTATGGTATTTACTCCTAGGTGATTCACGGAATAAAACTAATTATGATCCCGAAGAATTTAATGGATACAAATGGTTTGAATATGAGGAAATTATAAATAATGATGGTAAAGGATTTGACCCGCATATGCAGAGATTCATTAAGAAATTTTTATCATCGGAATCAGTACTTTAATTTGCGAATTCTGCGGTGTTGAAATCGCTTAATTCAAAGCTTGTTTGGGTGATAAAAAGAGAATATTTCCCTCAAAGCCGCAAAGTTTAAAAATTTATGTAACCCGATATGCCGTTTCAATAAAAATTTTAGAAACTGTAATTAGACTAACTGTTTTGAAAAATTAAGATTCCTACCTTCGCAGGAATGACAAGCATTATTTCCTTATTCCCTCCCCTTCGGGGAGGGTTAGGGTGGGGTCATAATACCAATATCTTCTCCTCTGTCATCTCATTAATAGTATATCTGATGCCCTCGCGGGTATTGCCGGAATCCTTCACTCCGCCATAGGGCATTGCATCCATCCTGTAAGCTGATGCCTCGTTAATTATCACGCCTCCAGTGTGAATATTATTGTACGCATACATAATATCAGGCATATTGTTTGTGAATACTCCCGCCTGCAAACCAAAACGTGAATCATTTACCCTGTTTACAGCATCAGTAAAATCACTAAACATTTCAATTGTAATAACGGGAGCGAATACTTCTGCGCATTTTACATTTACATTATCAGGAGCATTTTCTATCACTGTAGGCTCAACTACAGCGCCATTTCTTGAACCACCGGTTAATATTGAAGCTCCGCTTGTTTTAGCTTCACTTATCCATTTTTCTGCGCGAATCGTTTCTTCTTCATTTATCATTGGTCCTGTAATTGTATCAGGTTCATATGGATCGCCAAATTTTATTTTCATTGTTGCTGCTATTAACTTACTTCTGAATTCCTCATAAATATTTTTGTGAATATATACTCTTTGTACTGAAATGCAGCTTTGTCCTGCTTGCGAGAATCCGCCAATAGTAATTTTGGTTACTGCGGAATCAATATCAGCGTCATAATTCACAATTACTCCCGCATTACCGCCAAGCTCAAGAGATACTTTCTGCCTATCAGATTTTTTCTTAATCCCCCAGCCAATATCACCGGAACCCGTAAAACTGATGAGTTTTATTGCAGGATCAGCAATATGTTTATCCATCTTGCTGCCTGATATTGGCAGTATGTTCAATGGAATTGATGTAATACCAAGCTCATTGCATGCATCAAAAACAATTCTACCAAGCGCTATAGCTGTTAACATTGAGCTTGATGATGGCTTTATCATTATTACATTTCCTGATGCGAGCGCAGGTGATATTTTGTGTGCAGCAAGATTTATTGGGAAGTTCCACGGGGTAATACCAAGTATCAGTCCGATAGGAAATCTTCTTACAATTCCGGTTTTATTTTCAGAGCCCGGAAGTAAGTCGAGTGGCAGAACTTCACCGTAAATACGTGAGCATTCTTCAGCTCCAAGCCTGAAAGTGAACACTGCCCGGTCAACTTCAAGTAATGAGAATTTAATGGGCTTTCCTGTTTCATCAGTAATGAGTTTCGCAAGTTCATTCTTATGTGCTTTAACAGACTCAGATATTTTATAAAGTAATTCCTGTCTTTTATATACCGGTAGTTTGCTGTAATCTTTAAATGAATTTGTAAGATATTCTTTTGAAATACCAAATTCCTTTTCACCTGCTATGTAAACTTCACCAACGGTTTTATTTGTGTAAGGATTTATTACAGGTTTCACCTCATCAGTTGATATGAATTCATTACCTATGAGTATTTTTTCAGGCATATTGTTTGTTTTGTTATGCAAATTTAATGAAATATTGAGAGGGTTAAAAGTGAATTATATCTCACGCACCATGCCTGCGGCAGGCAGGAAGCCACTAAGTCGCAAAGTGAGTAAATGATGTTTTACTCTCGTGCCACGAATAGATACCTCGATTTTTTGCAGGATGCAATGGTCTTAAATTATTGTGAAATATAAAAGAATCTAGTTTCGTGGAACGAGTATTTTCTATATTGATAAGACTACAAAAGTCTGGTCATTCTTTAAAGTTAATATTATTCTTAAGGATTTATGGTATTTACAGTGCATGATAAGACTTTTGTAGTCTGGGATAGGAAAATGATATTTTCAGTTAGATTCTCGTGCCACGAATAGATACCTCGATTTTTTGGAGAATGCTATGTTCTTAAACTATTGTGGAATATAAAAGAATCTAATTTCGTGGAACGAGTATTTTTATTAAGTATAAGACTTTTGTAGTTTGGACATAAAAAAAGAGTGACTGAAAATTCAATCACCCTTTAAAAAATATGTTTGGATCCTTCCTTTCTCCCGCAAGTGCGGTAGCAAGGCGTAGCCCTCTTTGTTCACTCAGGATGGAAAACTACAACTGCTTTGAATCGTTTGATTTTTTGTTTTTGCTTGGGCATTCTTTATTTCCGTCTTTGTTATCGCCGGAATTTTTGCCGTCTTTATTGCAGCCTGAATTTCCTGAACAATCCATTTTCTTTTCCTTTAATACAGTAGCAATATTCTCTTCGCTGGTTTCGCCTGCTGAGTACATTACTGTAACACTTGTCATTTTTGAAACATTACAGGTTGAACCGAAACTAACTTCTTTAACGCCTGCAATGCTTAAAATATTCTTCTGGAGGTCTGCTTTTGTATCTTCGCAGATTACTTTATCGGTAACAAACTGATAGCTTTGATACTCGCCGCCTGCTTTGATCTGACCTTTATTTTCGTCACATAATGATTTATCGCAACTAGATTTATCACAGCTTGATTTATCGCAGTTTGTTTTATCAGTGCTTGATTTAATTCCTGCTGTTTTATCACAAGAAGATTTATCACAGCCTGATGAAGTTTTATCATGCGCAACAAGGTATGCCTGGTTTAAATACAGGAAACCAAATACAAAAATTACTACTAAAGCTGATATTGAAAGAAGTTTTTTATTCATAGCTGTTAATTTAGTTTAGTGGCTTAAATATTTAGTATGCAAAGATATTAATATTTTGCTGTTAATCCAATACTTAATAATTAAATATTTAGCTAAGTACCAATAAAACCTAATCTTAATCATATTATTTAACAGCTATTTTAACTATTTTTGTTAGTTAGTTTATGAAGAATTTCAAGAAATAATAAGGGAATTTAGAATGAAAGAATTTAAAAATAGAAAAGAAAAATTTGTAACAGATTCAGGTATTGATATACCCGCCTTTATAGAAGGCAATTCAGAAGAATATAAAGAAAAACTTGGCAACCCGGGCTCATACCCTTTTACACGAGGTGCGCATGAACAAATGTACAGAAGCAGGTTCTGGACAATGAGGCAGTATGCAGGCTTTGGCGCAGCTGAAGAATCAAACAAGCGGTATAAATTTTTATTAGAGCAGGGCACAACAGGTCTAAGCATTGCATTTGACCTTCCAACCCAGATAGGTTATGATAGCGATGAACCGATAGCTGAAGGTGAAGTTGGTAAAGTAGGTGTTGCAATAGATACACTCAAAGATATGGAAATACTCTTTGATGGTATCACCCTTGATAAGATCACCACATCAATGACAATTAACGCAACTGCCGCAGTACTGCTTTGCATGTATGTTGCAATTGCCAAAAAACAGGGAGCTGATCTTAAAAAAATAAGCGGTACTATACAAAATGATGTTTTAAAAGAATATATCGCAAGAGGAACATACATATATCCACCAAAGCACTCTATGAGGCTGATTACAGATATTTTTGCCTGGTGTTATGATAACCTCCCAAGCTGGAATACAATTTCTATCAGCGGATATCATATCCGTGAAGCAGGTTCAAACGCAATCCAGGAAGTAGCTTTTACGCTTGCAGATGGAATAGCATACATTGAAGCAGCAGTAAGCCGCGGACTTGATGTGGATAAATTCGCATCAAGGCTTTCATTTTTCTTCAATGGACAGATAAACTTCCTTGAAGAAATTGCCAAGTACCGCGCAGCAAGAAGGATATATGCTAAAATTATGAAAGAACGCTTTAATGCAAAGAGCGCAAAAAGCATGATGCTGCGCTTTCATTGCCAGACAGCAGGCTCATCACTAACAGCGCAGCAGGTTGAAAATAATGTTATAAGAACAACTATCGAAGCGATGGCTGCTGTTATGGGCGGATGCCAATCACTGCATACAAATTCAAAAGATGAAGCCCTGGCTTTGCCAACGGAAGATTCAGTAACAACGGCATTACGCACTCAGCAGGTAATTGCTTATGAAAGTGGTATTGCAGATACGGTAGATCCGTTTGCAGGTTCATATTACATTGAATACCTTACCAATAAAATTGAAGAAGGCGCGTGGAAATATCTTAACAAGATAGATGAAATGGGCGGGGCAGTTAAATGCATTGAACTTAATTACCAGCAGGATGAAATTGCAGTAAGCGCATATGAATTTGAGAAGGAAATTGAATCAGGCGAGCGAGTTATTGTTGGCGTAAATAAATTTGCTGATGAAGGGAACCCTGAAAAAATTGACCTTCTCCATATTGATGAAGAAATTGGCAGGAAGCAGGTAGAGAAACTGAATAATGTTAAGAAGAACAGGAACAATGATGAAGTAAAGAGTGATCTTGAGGCGTTAAAGAAGGCTGCTGAAGGAAGTGATAATCTGCTGCCGTATATTCTGAAATGCGTTGAAAGTTATTGTTCTATTGGCGAAATTTCAAATACACTCAGAGGTGTATGGGGCGAATATTAGCCGCAGTAAGTTGAACTAAACTATAATTTATGAACAAGGTAGTATGGATCACCGGAGCATCAACCGGAATTGGCTTTGAGATCGCGAAGGTTTTTGCAAAATCCGGTTATACTATTGTAGCAACTGCAAGAAGAAAATCGAGGCTTGTATCACTTGTGAGCGAAATACGCTTTGCCGGACATGAAGCTTATGCTTTTGTGTGCGATGTACGCTCTGAGCGAAGTATAATGGGGACAAAGAAAAAAATTCTTGAAAAATGCGGCACTATTGATGTACTTATAAATAATGCTTCAATTACCACTTTTAAATCCTTTATAGAAACCAAGCCTCCTGAATTTGATGATATACTTGAAACGAACCTGCGCGGCAGTTATCTTACCACGCGCACTGTCCTTCCTATTATGATGAAAAAAAGAAGAGGGCATATAATAAATATTCTTTCTGTTGCAGCGCATACTGTCTTTACCAACAGTTCAACTTATTCGGCATCAAAAGCGGGAATGCTTGCAATGTTCAATGTCCTGCGAGCCGAAGTTAGGAAATTCAATATTAAAATTTCCAATATCATGCCCGGCGCAACTGATACGCCTATGTGGAGTCCCGCATCACGGCAAAAATACTCGTCCAGAATGATGACACCCCGAGATATTGCCGATATAACTTTCCAGGTTGC
>JANPBV010000330.1:0-4405 GCA_031430615.1 Ignavibacteria bacterium
GAAAGACAGGGCGAGTTAACAGAACTTATTGATCACCATAACGGGTGGGAGCTTGATGCAAAGCTTGAGCGCGCAATGGATGCTTTGCGTACTCCTGAAGGTGATGCGTTAATTAAAAATCTTAGCGGTGGTGAAAAAAGAAGAGTTGCATTATGCCGCCTGTTATTAAAAGAACCTGATATTCTTTTACTTGATGAGCCAACAAACCATCTTGATGCTGAATCAATTGACTGGCTTGAGCAGCATTTAAAGCAGTATAAAGGTACCGTCATAGCAATTACGCATGATAGATACTTCCTTGATAACGTTGCAGGGTGGATACTTGAGCTTGATAGGGGTGAGGGAATTCCATGGGAAGGAAATTACTCAAGCTGGCTTGAGCAGAAAACAAAAAGACTTGAAGCTGAAGAGAAGCAGGAATCAAAACGCAGGAAAACTCTTGAGCGTGAGCTTGAGTGGGTTAGAATGTCACCTCGCGCCAGGCACGCAAAATCAAAAGCAAGGCTGCAGAATTATGATACTATGATGAACGAAGATACCAAGCAGAAAGAAGAGAAACTTGAGATATTTATTCCTAACGGTCCGCGCTTAGGTAACAAAGTTATTGATGCATTAAAAATTAAAAAAGCATTTGGCGATAAGCTGTTGTTTGATGACATGAACTTTCAGCTGCCGCCTGCGGGAATTGTGGGTATCATTGGACCCAACGGCGCAGGTAAAACAACCTTGTTTAGAATGATACTCGGCACTGAAAAACCGGACGGCGGGGATTTTGAAATTGGAGAAACCGTGCAGGTTGGATATATTGACCAGGCACACGCGGAAATTGATCCCGAAAAAACCGTTTGGGAAGCAATCTCGGAAGGCGCAGAGTTTATCGAGCTTGGAGGCAAGCAGTTCAACAGCCGAGCGTACGTTGCCAGGTTTAATTTTAACGGAACCGACCAGAGCAAAAAAGTAGGAGTGCTCTCCGGTGGTGAGCGCAACAGGCTGCATTTAGCTCTAACGCTGAAATCACAGGCAAATGTTTTATTGCTTGATGAGCCGACAAATGATATTGATGTAAATACACTAAGGGCGCTTGAAGAAGCTCTCGAAAACTTCGCGGGATGCGCTGTGATAATTTCGCATGACAGGTGGTTTCTGGATAGGGTTGCAACTCATATCCTTGCGTTTGAAGGTGATTCCGAAGTCTATTACTTTGAAGGCGGCTATACTGATTACGAAGAGAACAAGAAGAAACGCATGGGCGATATTGAGCCTAAGCGTGTTCGGTATAAAAAACTTGTGGTGTGAAGATAAAAGCTTTTGTCCCCCCTTGGTTTTTAAAGGGGGGAGAAATAATGTTAATTTTGTAATAAGTGGTGATTTAACATTATTTCTCTGGATATTGAAAGTTAAGATGGGGGTTTATGCTTTTTAAAAACAAACCCCCGTCTATGATTTATCGGGGATACTAATTTAGTTTTAATCAACAAGTAAAGTGTAATCAGGTTCTTCCTCCCCCCCTTTAAAAACCAAGGGGGGATTTATTTTAACTAAACCAATTTAATAATGAGCTGGGAAAAAATTAAAAGCGAGTATATACTTAAATCCAAATGGCTTAACATCAGGAAAGATACCGTTAAGATAAATGATGAACTGGTAATTAATGATTACTACATTACTGAAAATAATGATGTTGTTCTCGTTTTCCCTGTAATTGAAAATGAATATGTAATGCTTAAGAAGGAATACCGTTACCCTATTGATAAGATCGCTTTAGAGTTACCGGGCGGAACATTTGATGAATCAAAAGAAGATGTGCTCTCTGCGGCAAAGCGTGAACTGCTTGAAGAGACTGGGCTTGCTTCAGATAACTGGATAAATTTTGGTGAGTTTTACGACTACCCAACAAAAGATACTCACAAAATGCACCTGTTATTAGCTAATAATTGCAGGCAGTCAGGTGAACCGCAAAAAAATCCTCAAGAAGAAATTGAATTGGTGAAGATCCGTTTAGACGAACTGGAAGATCATATAAAAGATAACCTGATACAGGTTACAGGATCAATAACCTGTATTTATAGAGCAATGATGCATTTGAATAATGGAAATAAAATTATTGGGGGCTAAAGCCCCTTATCTTTCTTATCATAAATCCACGACCTAAAGGTCGTGGCAATTCAGAATGATTAGCTCCGCTCTTTAGAGCGGGGATTAAACCAAGCCCAAATAAGGGACTTTAGTCCCAGAATTGATTTTTATTTTTTTTATCCCGCCACAAGACCTTTTAATTCCCTGGTTTTGCCAAGGAACCAATCCTTACGCGCCGCAAGATAAGTTACGGCTGTTTCTTCAAGCTGGGTAATATCGGTAAGTGAATATTTTTCAGGATTCGCTTTTATTTTATACAATCTTTCAAGTGTCGCAACACGCGCTGCCAGATTTATCTTTACGGCGCCGGTAAATTCTCCGGTATCCTTTACAAAATGTTTCATTGAGTCAATTGCCGAGAGCCCTTCCTCCACGTATCCAAGATTATAAAACGCTACTATAGCTACCATCTTAGCCGAAAACTTTGCCTGGTAATCAGTAAATTCAACATTACGGATAAGCTTAAGAACTTCTTCATTGTTCCCACGGGATTCTTCTACTAAAGCCATTGAATAGCTGTACGAACTTTTTCTTTTGTTTTCTTCAACATCGCTCAAATGTTTGTTAATTACCTCCAGCGCAAAATCTATATCGCCAAGTATCACAAATATTTCTATTATATTCCTGAAAACACCTGCCTGTAGTGGAGCAAGCCCTTCTGTGTTGAATTTTACATTGGCAAGCTGTGTTTTTCTTATGTCACCCATTTCCACTAAAAGTTCTTTGCTGCTCGATGAAATATACCTGTTGAGCACAAAACCAAAGAGCGCGGAAGATAGAAACCATTTTTCTGCATTAGAGTATTTTTGAATGCTTGAAAAAATGAACTCCTTAAGCTCGGCATAATTTACAAGATTATCGCGTTCACTGTAAAGCTTCATAAGCCTTACCTGCAGGTTAATGTAATCAAAATACTCTGAGTCAAGTCCGTTAATATCTTTCAAAAAATTTTCAAAATCAAAATTCCGGTAAAATGCTTCGGTAACATTTACTGGGGGAGTGCTGTTTAACTGGTTTTCTAGATACTCCATTCCCGCAACATCCTGCTTAATGGTAGAAATTATATCGCACATATTATAAATACTCATCGGATAAAGTGTATCAGCCGCGCCTGTGTATTTACTTCTTCTTGTGTAAAATTTATACAGGGCTTCTACCAGGCGGAATTTATTCCTGTAATATTCTGTGCTTAAAACCGAATACTCCATTTTATCTTCAACCCTTTTATATTCCGCGAGAAATAATTTATCCAGTGATCTGAAATTTAATTTCTTTAAACGCTTTATGGCTTCATCAAATTCAATATTTGCATCTTCTTCATGCGGGTGAACCGCCAGAAATTTTTCGCATAACCTGAAGAGTTCACTCAAAAGGTTTTTCATTATACCATAATTGTATTTTTTCGCGGGGTATATCCTGGTAAAAAGCTCTTCCTCTAAAAGCGGTTTACCAGATGCTTTTTGAATATGCTTACTGATTAGCTCAAAAAGTTTAATAACCGCCTTATTTGAATTATAGTACGGCGAGAGCAAAAAAAGCTCAAAAGCCTTCATTTCGGCTGGATTAAAAGTTGTAATAACCTGATAAGCCTTATTTTTTATCATATATTTTTATGAAAATTATTGTCCTAAAATACTCAAAAATTTGATAAGATTAACGTTTTTATTAAAAATATTTGAAATATTTTTGTGAAAATTTAAATAAAAATTCTTTGAAGTGGGGCGCCTAAATAACCTAACTTTGTATCAATAAAAAATCCGGTGGGGACCAGTGTTCAGTCTGAACAAAAATATCAAAGAAAAGAAATTATTCCATCTCCAATACCCACCGGAGATAAGCTGAATCAAAGACCTGCTGATCCTAAAGGAGGAAGCAGGTCCCTTCAGCGAAGAAAAAAAGTAAAATTTATAAAAAGGGAAAAAATATGAAAAGCTTATTAATAATAATTACAATTCTTTTTATCTGCTCACCCCGTGATGCAAACTCACAGGTAAGCCAGGAGTGGGCAAAGAGGCTCAACTCATCTGGTACTAATAATGATTACGTTTACGCTATGTCCTATGACGCCTTGGGTAATGTTTACATTACAGGCGGTGGCGGAAGCAATTACCTAACCGTGAAATATTCCCCCGAAGGCACGGTACTTTGGCTGGCAGTTTATAACGGTCCTGCAAACGATGGTGATTATGGAACTGCAATTGCCGTTGATAATGCGGGAAACGTTTATGTTACCGGCAGAAGTTTTGGCAACAGTACCGGAACAGACTTT
>JANPBV010000331.1:0-3165 GCA_031430615.1 Ignavibacteria bacterium
GTTGTTGGTGAAACTATGGCTGTGATGATGGTGACAGGAAATGCGCCGGTTATTAGCGGTAATCCTTTTACTTCGGTCAGAACTATGACAGCTACAATTGCCGCAGAAATGGGCGAGGTAACGATAGGTTCAGATCATTACATGGCATTATTTTGGGTTGGAATAGTACTTTTAATTATGACATTTGGATTAAATTTGATCTCTTACAGAGTACTCAAGAAATACGGAATGATTGATAAATAAATCATGGAAATAAATTGAACACCAAAAGGACAGGTGAAAAGATAATATACTGGATAATGCGGGGTGTAACATACCTTGTAGTTATGTTTATTGCATATATCCTGATAGATATCATTGTTCATGGTTTACCTGCTATTTCATGGAAATTTTTAACAGGTGACCCTGAAAAAAGCGGTGCTGAAGGCGGGATATTCCCTGCAATACTGGGTACATTATTACTTGTTGTAGGAACTATAACAGTTGCTTTACCGCTTGGAATGTTCAGCGCAATATATTTAACAGAGTATGCAAAGCAATCAAGGTTCACTCAAACTTTAAGGATGGCAATTGTCACACTTGCCGGTGTTCCTTCAATAGTATTTGGCTTATTTGGACTTGGATTGTTTGTAATCACGCTCGATTTCGGGGCGTCAATACTTTCAGGCAGTTTAACACTTGCCTGTATGGTGCTGCCAACAATAATTGTTGCAAGCGAAGAAGCATTAAAATCTGTACCCAAATATATGAGAGAAGGAAGTCTGGCTTTGGGCGCAACAAAATGGGAGACCATATATAAAAATATTTTACCATACGCGTTACCCGGAATGTTAACGGGATCAATTTTAGGTGTTGGCAGGGCTGCCGGAGAAACCGCGCCGATACTGCTTACAGCCGCAGCATTCTTTCTGCCTGAGCTTCCAAGCTCAATATTTGATCAGGTGATGGCACTGCCATACCACCTGTATATACTTGCTACACAGCATCCTGAAGCTCAGAAAATTCTGCCTATGCAGTATGGAACTGCATTAGTGCTTTTATTTTTGGTTATTGGTTTAAATTTTGTTGCTATATTTTTCAGAATAAGAGTAAGGAAAAAATATAAATGGTAAAAGGGATATTTAAAATTATAAATGGCTGAATTATTTTCTGAAAATAAGATCAAGGTTCATGTTGAGAACATGAATTTTTATTACGGGGCTGTGCAGGCGCTATTCAATATTAACATGGATATTGCTGAAAAACAGGTTACTGCATTTATCGGTCCATCAGGGTGTGGTAAATCAACTTTTCTACGTACTCTGAACAGAATGAACGATATAATTGATGGCACAAGGCTTGAAGGTAAAGTATTGATAGACGGCAGTGATATATACAGTCCAATGACGGATGTAGTTGGATTAAGGAAAAAAGTTGGAATGATATTCCAGAAATCAAACCCATTCCCGAAATCTATTTTTGATAACATTGCCTACGGACCCAGGATACACGGAGTAAAAGACAAAAATAAGCTGATGGAAATTGTGGAATCATGTCTAATTAAATCTGCTTTGTGGGATGAAGTTAAAGACAGGCTTGATAAAAGCGCAATGGGGCTCTCGGGCGGGCAGCAGCAAAGGCTTTGCATTGCAAGGGCGCTGGCAATTAATCCGGATGTAGTTTTAATGGATGAACCGGCTTCAGCGCTTGATCCTAAATCAACATTAAAGATAGAAGACCTTGTAAACGAATTAAAAAAAGATTATACTATTATCATTGTAACTCATAATATGCAGCAGGCAGGAAGAGTTTCTGATTACACTGCATTTTTTTATGAGGGACACCTTGTTGAGTTTGGCGCAACAGGACAAATTTTTACAAAACCGGGTCAAAAACAAACCGAAGATTATATAACCGGAAGATTCGGATAGAAAGCGAAATATTATCATGCTGCATTACTGGCAAAGAGAAATAGAAAATTTAAAGAAGCTTATATTAAGCCTTGGCGCTATTGTAGAAGAACAGATTCAAAGATCAATGCTCTCACTCGAAAGGCGCGATACAGCGCTTGCTGATGAAGTTATTGCAAGGGATAGAGAAGTTGATTCCCTTGAAATACTTATAGAAGAAGAATGTTTGAAAATACTTGCATTGTATCAGCCTGTTGCCAAGGAATTAAGGTTTGTTGTTGCGGTACTGAAAATGAACAATGATCTGGAGAGAATGGGTGACTTAGCATCCAATATTGCCAAGAGAGCAAGGTATCTCTCAAAAAAAGAGAAGTTAAACCTAATCATAGAATTTAATGATGTAAGCGATAAAGTACAAAGTATGGTAAAGAAAAGTCTTGACGCATTGGTAAATACGGATGTTGCTCTTGCCCGTGAAGTACTTGCTGCCGATGATGAAGTTGACATGCTCACAAAACAGGTATTGAAGAAAACTATCAATGCTATAGAAAAAGATCCTGAGCGCACTAAAGAATATTTCAGTGTAAGATCAATTTCAAAAAACCTGGAGCGTATTGCTGACTCAGCAACCAACATTGCCGAAGATGTTGTATATCTTTGCAGCGGCGAAATTATCAGGCACCAGTCTGAAGATTTTAACCCTGACGATTCGGTTGAAAAAACGTAATAGACCTAAGATGATATAAAATTATAATATTAAGATATTAAATTAATATAATACGATTTCTGTTTAATATTTAAACCCTCTTGAAACCTCAAGAGGGTTTTTAGCATCTAATATGTATAGAACAATTATTTGATAATATTACGCTAAATTAATGAAAATTTTGAAGAATCCGTTAATAATCTTTGCCATATTCATTTCATTGAGTGGAAATTACCTTTACTCACAGGATAATATTAAAACACCGGATATAAGCAATGACTCAAGGACTACTGCATTAATTGACCTGACAAAAGCAACAGGAGACCATAAGTTAAAGGTTGATATAGAGCCGCCAAAAATAAAATCTTCAACAATTAAATATTTCATGCCTAAGATAGTCCCCGGAACATATGCGATAAATAATTTCGGCAGGTTTGTAACTGAAATGAAAGCATTTGACCACATTGGAAATGAGCTTACAGTTAACAGACTTGATACTAATACATGGGAGATAAGTAATGCGGATAACCTCAAAAATATTTCATATTGGGTAGAAGATACATATCACTC
>JANPBV010000332.1:0-4377 GCA_031430615.1 Ignavibacteria bacterium
GCCAATAGGTTTTAGCAGATCGCAAAAATAATTCAGTACACCGTTATCACTTCTGTTTATTTTGGGTTTATCGGTTAAGAGACTTTCAAACTGTTGCCCTTTTTCACCAATGCGGATCTTTATTCCTGCAAAAAATGACCAAATTACGAACCTGTTCTGCGGGAATGTACATATCACCGCATCATACTTTTGCCTGCGAAGGTATTTTACGCAGTTATATTCAGCCTTAAGTCTTTTAATTCCTCTTAATTGACGCATTGCTTTTCTATCAAGCTCAAGCACTTCATCTACAAAAGAATTACCTTTAAAAACTTCAGCTGTGCCTTCAAAATTACTGGTTTCTATGTATGGGTTACCCGCGGGATCAGATCTGATATATTTCCTGCGGTGAAAAAGTAATATTGTGGTGTGTGACTGCGGTAAGGATTCTTTAACTGCTCTCAAAGCAGGGGTTAGGCATATAGAATCTCCCATCTGGCCTTCAGCCAGAAAAAGTATTTTTCTTATCTCCTGCAATAATATATTTTATACTTATTATGATGCGATAAAAATCAATGCTGGCAAACTTCGGTTAAAACGCCGCCTATTGATTTTGGGTTAACAAATGCAATCAGCATATTATCTGAGCCAATTCTTGGCTCTTTATTAATAAGCTCAAAGCCTTCTTCACCCAGCCTCATCAGGTCGCTTTTTACATCATCAGATTCATATGCGATGTGGTGAATACCTTCTCCGCGCTTTTCTATGAATTTTGATATTGGTGAGTCAGGTGATGTTCCTTCAAGAAGCTCTATGGTAGATTCACCAACATTAAATTTAATAACATTAACTTTTTGTTCAGCAACATATTCAATTTCAGATGGCTCTGATTGCAATAGCTTTCTGTATGTTTCTGAAGCAGCCTTCAGATCTTTTACTGCAATTACTAAATGTGATATTTTATTTATCATATGTAATCACTCAGTCCCTTTCTTTTTAGGTAGTCAACTATTTCCTTAACTTCCTGTGACCTGTCTTTTTTACAGACAAGCAGTCCGTCCTTTGTATTAATAACTATAAGGTCATCAGCCCCGATAACGCCAACAAATCCTTTTGTTGACATAATAAGGTTGTTATGAGAATCTTTAATATAACTATCTCCAATTACAACATTATTGTTTTTATCTTTTGTTCTAAGCCTGTATACTTCATCCCAGCTTCCAAGGTCGCTCCACTTCAAGTCTGCTTTTATCACAAATACATTCTTTGCCTTTTCCATAATACCGTAATCTATCGAAATACTTTTTATTTCGGCAAACACCTGCTCAAGAACCTGCTGGTATTTAGATGTATGTATAGCCTGTTCTATCTTTTGCAGCGCATGATGCAGGTCTGGCAGCAGTTCTTTCATCTGCTTCAAAATTGTATCTGCCCTGAAAATGAACATCCCGCTATTCCACAGAAAATCTCCGCTTTCAAGAAATATCCTGGCGACATCCAGCGTCGGTTTTTCAGCAAACGTTTTAACCCTGTATATACTTACATCGCTGCCTTCGGCTTTATAAAAAGCGTCTTCAATGAACTGGATATATCCATAGCCGGTTTCCGGATGTGAAGGAACAATTCCAAGCGTAACAATTGAATCCTTATCTTCTACAAAATTTAAACCTGAATTAACAGTTTTAGTGAATTCATCAACATTTTCAATAAGGTGATCAGCGGGTATCACGAACATTTTTGCCCTTTCATCGTACTGCTGCAGTATTGTTGATGCAAGCCCGATGCATGGAGCCGTGTTCCTTCCGATAGGCTCACCGATAATATTTTCTTTCGGTATCCTTGGAAGCTGCTTTTTTACAAGATCGATGTACTGCTTATTTGTAACTACAAATACCTGTTCAATGGGTACAATATCTTTCAGTCTTTTTATAGTCAGCTGAAGCATTGTATCGTTGGAGTTTGCTATAGGTAAAAACTGTTTTGGCAGCTTTGATGACCCGTATGGCCAGAATCTTGCGCCAACACCACCTGCCATTACAATTGCGTATGATTTCATTTATTTGGATCTATTTCCATTTTTTAAGAATCTGCAAATATTTTCACCGGGTTATTGAGATGCTGGACTAATACATTAAAGTCTTCCGGCTTCCTGTTTGTAAGCAGCATCTTAAATGTGAAGATTATATATTTTACTATCTGCTGAATTTCAGGCTCCTGCATATCCATCCTGTAATCTTTTACATACTTTAAGAAAACGTAAGTTACTTCCGCGAGTTTAAGCGCATCAATATTCTTTATTGCCGCTGATATCTTTGCAATAAGCCTAAGCGCATTATTTAGTTCGCTTATTTTTTCAAGCGCGTCAAATTTACTGTATTCACCCCTTAAGTTATTAATTGCCGTAAAACTTTTTTCAAATTCTTTGATTAAATATTTCAGCTTAAAGTTAGCGGTTTCAAGCTGTGATTTTTTCAATGCCGGCTTTTCCGTTATAGGTCTGTACTCATCGGTATCATTTTCGTATGTTTTGCCAAATGAATTATTCTTCTCTGATATCTCTGCTGATTCTAAAGTTTTTTCCTCACCTGTGCCAATAGATTCCTCAACTTCAGTTTCAGTTTGTTCAGATTTATACTCCGCTTTCTGCTCTGTAGTGATATCCTGCTTCAGCTTTTCCATCTTATCTACAATAGTATCATAGTTCAGGTAATCTTCACCTTTAATAAGACTGTTAACAAGCGCCAGTGATGAATCGAGCAGCTTAACTCTTTCGCCTGTTAAAATTTCAGGCTGGCTGATGGATTTTGTGAAGTAAATATTCATTGTCAGGAAAATATCCGCAATAAGATCAAACGATAACTGCCTGGAAAGATTTGAAAGTTCGCTTGTTATACCGATAATTTCTGTAGTTGATTGAAGACATTTTTCGTTTACTTTTCCATTATCATCGTTGATGCAATCCCTTATAACCGTAGCTAATAATTTCTCGAGTATCTTTACTTCTTCAAAAAACTTTGTTTCAAATGTATAGTAAGCCTCGTTTGTTATTGCTTCTTCCTTAACGTGCTCCTCATCCTGTGATGATCCCCTCGGTTTGCGAACTTCAATTATAATATCAGGAAGTTTAATGGTTTCTTCTATAACTGCATCTTCATCATTACCATCGGAATTAACATCGTCTTCAATGTTTTCAATCTCATATAATGCTGTGTCATCATTCGTTAATTTTTCATCGTCACTTGTATCAGTTTCGTCATCTTCTGAATCAGTAATGATATCCTCAATATTACCATTAGCCGATTCGTTTTCTGTTTCTTTATCAGAATTTTCCACTGATTCGCTGATACTATCCAGCTCAAATACTTCGGCTTCGCCTGTATAAGTTTCCTTGTTTTCAATCAGTGTAAGTCCGGTATCTTCTGAATCATTTTCCTGCTCCGTGGTATCTATATCTTCCATTTCAACCAGATTCGTAACATTATCATCTTCACCAGCGTCTATCTTTATTGCATCCTTTGATTTGTCATCTTCAATGTTTATTTCACCCGTTGATATAACATCATCTGACTTCTCTTCTTTAATATCTTCTGTGATGCTCTTAATAGCTTCCTGAACATTTTCGCTCTTATATTGGTTTATCTTAGCGCAAATTTTCGCAATGTTTATCTTATCATATTCAAAATTATCCTTAAGATTAAATATTGTTACCTGAGATTTATCTATTTTATCTGAAATGTAAAGGAGGTATTTAAATAAAAGTTCAAGTCCCGCCGTTTTACCGACTAAATATGTTATTTTCATAACATCATCAATGGCTATAATACTATCAACCAGCTTCCTTAAGCGGTAATTTTCAGTGTACTCGCCACCCGGTGAGCTAACCACTGTATAAAGCAGGTAATTTATGTAATCTTTCTTAAATGTCACTGGCCTTGTTCCCGCGAAGGCGGGAATCCATTTTTATATTTTAGAAAATCAATTCGTTAAAAATTGAATATTTATCTCTCTGCGACTCCGCGGTTTAATGTTTTTATAGTTCAATTTAACTCTTACCCGTTCAGGTAAACCCTTTCAACTCTATCGGCAACTGCGCACAGCATTTCATACGGTATCTGCCCGCAAATTTTGGCCAGCCTATCTGCACCAAGATTATTACCATTTTCTTCACCCATTAAGAGAACATCGTCACCTATTTTTATTTTATATCTTTTCCCAAGCTCAACCATTATCCAGTCCATTGTAACAGCGCCAACCTGGCGGTAAAGATTTTTATTTATCAGCACTCTTGCCTTGTTAGTCAATAGCCTTTGATAACCATCGCCGTAGCCTATTGGTATTGACCCGATAAATTCACTTTGCTTTGCGAAATATTTCCTGCCGTATGATACGCTCTCACCT
>JANPBV010000333.1:0-14948 GCA_031430615.1 Ignavibacteria bacterium
AAATTTTGGGAAAAAGTCCTTGAAACAAAGTTTCGAGTTATCCCGAGTTCTCGGGATTAAATTTGCTTTAAGGAATAAATTTATCTTACTTTTTTCATATTATTTCTGTGTGAATCTGCGTCAAGAAAAATTGTCGTGTACTTAGCTCTCAAAGAGGACTCTGAAAAATGAAATATTCTGGGTAATAATTAATTCCCCTCTCGAGAGGGGTGTCACGCCAAAGGCGTGACGGGGGGTGTACCATTTGAACGAAAAAATAATAATAGATATTACCGGCTGGGTTGGCTCTTTATGCGTAGTTGCTGCATACGGATTATTAAGCACCCACAAAGTGAATGCTCATTCCGGATTATACCAGGCGTTAAACATAATCGGCAGTATCTGTCTTATCATTAACACCGTTTTTTACAGCGCATACCCCTCTACTTTTGTAAATATTGTTTGGCTCATAATTGCTATATTTGCATTAATTAATATTTACAGAAGTGTCAAAAAGTAAACTGTTTGTAGAAGTTTCGGATAAAGGAGCTTTAGCGGTAATTGCAGAACGCCTTAAGCCATATATCCATAGAACTCCAATTATGACCTCACATCATTTGAATGAAATGACAGGATGCAGTCTTTTTTTCAAATGTGAAAACTTCCAGAAGACCGGCTCATTTAAAATACGGGGAGCTATGAATGCAGTTCTTAATTTAACCGAAGCTCAAAAGAAAAAAGGTGTAGTTACTCATTCATCCGGTAACTTTGCGCAGGCGCTTGCGTATGCTGCATCAAGAGCGGGAGTTTCAGCAAAGATTGTTATGCCTCAAAATGTAATACCAGCAAAAAGAGATGCTGTCATTGGTTACGGTGCGGAAATTATATATTCAGGTAATACTCCGGCTGATAGAGAAGATAAATGTGATGAGGTCCGCAAAGCAACCGGCGCGGAATTTATCCACCCTTCCAACGATATAAATGTTATTACTGGTCACACTTCATGCGCAATAGAGCTTATCGAAGATGCAGAAACATTGGATTATGTCATCACTCCCGTTGGCGGCGGTGGTTTAATAAGCGGAATAGCTCTGGGGTTCTACCACTATTCACCAAACACAAAAATAATTGCCGGTGAACCCTTAAATGCAAATGATGCATATCAAAGTCTTGAAGCCGGAAAGATAATTCCTGTAAAAAACCCTAACACAATTGCTGATGGATTGAAAACATCACTTGGTGATATTACTTTCCCTATTATTAAGCAGTTTGTCCAAAAGATAATAACCGTTACTGAAGCTGAAATTGTAAACGCTATGCGTATAGTGTGGGAAAGAATGAAAATTATAATTGAACCATCAAGCGCGGTTGCATTTGCGGCATTGCTAAAGAATTTAGAAGAGTTTAAAACTAAAAATATCGGTATTATTGTATCTGGCGGAAATGTTGATACCTCCCGGCTGCCTTTTTAAATAAATAAACCAAAACTGCAATGAAAGCCGAGATAAAATTTGTTAAAACAAAGGATTTCATCAAAACAACTGCTTCCGGTCAGCTTAATCTTGAAGAAAGCAAAAACGTTTTAACTAAACTTGCCATACTTAACACCCCGGGTAACACCCATGACCTGCTTATCGATATCCGTGATACAATCTCTGTCCTTTCACTTTCTGATATTTATGAGCTTGTTGCCGAAGTGGGAAAGCATCGTCATGCATTCCGCGCAAAAATTGCCATAATAATTGGTCCGCAGCATGATATAGATAAAGCGAGATTTCTGGAAATGTGCGCATCTAACCGCGGATTCACCGTGAATGTCTTCGAAGACTTCGAAGAATCAGTTAACTGGCTTATGTGTGAAGATGAAAAGTAAATTTATTATATGAAAGCAAAACTAACAGGTTCTGCCCCTATTCTGCTGGTAAAAGATGTTACTGCTTCCGCTGAGCATTACAGGGTTAAGCTTGGATTCACTATTTCAAAAATATATGGCAAGCCCCCGGATTTTGCAATAATACAACGGGATGAACTTTGTTTAATGTTCTCTAAAGCTCCGCAGGAACAGATAAAACCCAACTGGAGGGTAGTTGAAAAAACATGCAATGTTTATTTTTGGGTAAATGATGTGGAAACGTTGTATAAAGAATTTATAGATAATGGTGCGACAATAGATTATTCTCTTTACACTACACCTTATGGGATTAAGGAATTCGGCATCAACGACCCTGATGAATATGATATAGCATTTGGGGAAATTATTAAATGACAGAAAAAAATTTCAATAACGAAAGTTTTTTTCACTCCATATATTTAAATGCGCCAATTAATGAAGTATATAAATTAATCGCATCTTCCGGCGGACTTCAAAAATGGTTCATGGGTAAAGCAGATTATACTGATTCATCAGGCAACATAAGACCCTCTGAACATACAGCGCAAAAAGATGATACATTTTCGTGGCATTGGCTGGAAAAGGATTTAAGCATTAACGGCAAGGTTCTTGAAGCTAGTACAAACGAAAAATTTTCTTTCACATTTGGAACCACATTTGAAGTAACCATTTCTGTAAAAGAAGATAACTGGAGAACCCTCCTAACTCTTACCCAAAATTATGCTAAAGATGCAATGAAAAATGATTTTGCTCATATCAATTGCTGTACTTGCTGGGTATTCTTCCTCACAAATCTAAAATCAGTTATAGAGCACGGCAACGACCTGCGAGAAACCCTTGCAGATGATGAATCATTAGTAAACCGTTAACAGTATTTTTTTTAGGGAAGCTTTTAAAAATTTAATTTAAATTCTGAAAAAGGTAGAAAACAATTTTCGTGGGCAGAAAGCAAGTTCAGGAAAGCTTCTTTTGCAGAAATATTGAAAAATAAAACCAAAAAATTAAATGAAATATATTTATGAATAATCTGAAACTGCATTTTCTTTTTATTTTATTTTTTGCATTTTTATTTGCCGCAGTGAGTCACACATTTTCTCAGAGTAATGATTCTCTGAAAAACAATGAGCCTGAATGGGAAATGAAAACTTATTACTTTGTCTTTCTTAATGCTGCTCCGGATAGACCCAAGATCGATTCTATTAAATCTGCAGAAATCCAGGCCGGGCACATGGCAAACATTGATAACATGTTCAAAGCAGGTAAATGCAGGCTTGCAGGTCCCTTCCTTGATGGTGGTGAAATGCGTGGAATTTTTATTCTTGATGTTGCCTCCGAGGAGGAAGCAAGGGAGCTAATGAGCAATGACCCGGCAATAAGCAACGGGAGGCTCGTTCCGGTAATAAAACCGTGGTATGGCCCCGCAGGTCTAATTGTTGAGCCTAAAGCAAGAAAGTAAAATTACTTCAAAATATCTTTCCATGCGTCTGCAGCATTTTCAAATTTAAACCTGTATCCCGTTGCCAATATTTTTTCCGGAAGCGCCCGCCTTCCTTCAAGCACAACTGCAGCCATTTCTCCCACTGCGAGTTTAATCATAAATGCCGGTGTTGGCATTATTGCGGGTCTATGCAGAATTTTAGCCGCATGTCTGCCAAAATCTGCATTGGTTACTGGATTTGGCGCTGACGCATTATAAACACCTGAAACATTTTTATTATCAATTGCAAACATATAAATGCCAACCAGGTCATCAATATGTATCCATGAAATATATTGCTTACCGCTGCCAAGTGGTCCACCGACAAAAAACTTAAACGGCATTATAAGCTTTTTTACAGCTTCTGAGTCACTTGCCATAACAAAACCTGTTCTTAAAACTGCAACTCTGGTTCCATACTTCTCAGCCTTTAGGGCTGCTTCTTCCCAATCATGGGTTAATTTTCCAAGGTAACTGTTTGCAGGCGGCGCATTTTCATACATATCTTTCTTGCCTGTATCGCCATAATAATCAACTCCCGAAGAACTCACAAGTACATCAGGTTTTTTATCCATTTTTGATATTAATTCTACCAGGCTTCCCGTTGTTTCTATTCTTGAATCATAAAATTCTTTTTTGGTTTTATCATTCCACCGCTTTTCACCAAGGTTTGCGCCGGCAAGATTTATGATTGCATCAATTTTTTCATCTTTGAGAGATAACACATCTTTTGATGCTGTAATTTTATACGGCTGTTTAAGTTTTTTTTCTGCTGCCAATGGATTTGTTGTCAACACAATATATCTATCACCGCGCCGCAGTACCTCCCTGGCGATATGTCCGCCTATCATTCCCGTTGCGCCCGTTATTAATATTGTTTTTGCCATATTTTTGTTATACCCGTGGCTCCCTGCCACGCAGGCGCGCCTTACTGAGCGTCAGCGAAGGAAGGTATCCAGACATTAAGTGTTTTAAATAATATTCATGTATGGTAAACATTAATTGTGAAAATACCTGAAAATTTATAACACTCCCAATTCCTTCAAAATACTTTCCGTAATCTTTCTTCTTGCCTCACCGAATTTAGGGTTTTCCTTTTCTGTTTCAATATTTATGGCATAAAAATAAGCATTGCCACCTTTTTCAACCCAGCCAACCAGCCAGCCTATATCTTTGTTATCTTCAAAACCCCATCCAGTTTTGCCACGCATTGTGTATGTACTGTTTGAATCCAGCACAATAATGTTTTTCAATATATCAATTGATCTCTTTGATACAGGCAGTTCATATCTGTAAAGTTTCTTCAGGAATTCAATCTGTTCAAGCTGCGATATTTTTAAACTGCCTTCAAGCCAGAATTTATCAACTCCACTTGATATATCTTTGTTGCCGTAATTGAAATTATTCAGCATCTCCTGCATTTTTTCCGCTCCAACACGCCTGGCAAGCTCTTTGTAGTACCACACGCATGAATATTTAATAGCATCCCATAATGTCAAATCACGGTCACAGGTTTCCCTGCTTTTTGTACTATCCCATTTTATAACAAAATTTTCATCTGCAATAACGCCTGTTTCAAGTCCTATGATTGAATTTGGTATCTTAAATGTTGATGCTGGCGTAAATCTTGTATTACAACGGATAGAATCATACATCACGTATTTCTCCTCTTTCATATCATACATTATAAAAGAGCCCTTTAGGTCAAATTCGTCAAAATATTTCTTAAAATCCTGGGCTTTAACTGTTATTGTGGTGAGCAATAGAAGAATAATGAGTTTTTTCATGCTTACAAATTTCTGTATTTAATTGTTTGCGGAATTTTTAAATATTGCAGTTATGAACTCCAAAGAGGAATACAAAAATAACCTGTTTAAGTTTGATTTACAATCATTCCTTGAAAGTTATAAAGGATATTCTTCTATACAACTTAAGAAAGATTTTCCATCGACCTATAAGCTTCTTGCTTCCCAGCTTGCTCTTTACCCTAAAGCCGCTCAAAAACTGCCATTGTTTACCTCAAAGTTTTGCTATTTAACATCTAAAGCATATGAGCAGGCAAGCTCCGAGGCGATGGCTGATTATAAATCTTCGCTATTTAAGGGAAATGCATTGATTGATCTCACCGGTGGACTTGGAATAGATGATATAGCTTTTTCCCGCTCTTTTAAAAAAGTATTATCTGTTGATACCGATAAAGAACTTAATCTTATAACTGAAGTTAATTTAAAAAAACTTGGTATTAGTAATATTGAAAGGATTACGGCTATAGCTGAAGATTTTATTCAGCAGGATAATTCGGCAGATCTGATCTACATCGATGCTGATAGGCGGCTAACCACCTCAGGAGAAAAAGCAGTTACCCTGCATGATTCTTCTCCTGGTATTCCCGCAATGTTAAACAGGCTGTTTGAAATATCGGGTACTATACTGCTTAAACTCTCACCGTTAGTTGATATTACTTACTTAAAAAAAACGCTGCCTAGTATAAAAGAAATTCGGGTTGTCTCGTTAAATAATGAAGTTAAGGAAATTCTGGTATTTCTTGATATTGCTTTTAAAAAGGAACCTGAAATTATTGCTGTTGATGTACTGGCAAATGGAAAGATAGATGAGTTCTCTTCAAAATATCAAATGGTTGCTATGAGTTCGGAAGGTCGGGATAATAAATATTTCTTTGAGCCTGCCCCAAGTCTGATTAAAGCGGGGCTAGTTGCTAAATATGCTGATTTTGCAGACCTATATCCTGTTGCTCTAAATAACATATATCATACTTTTGAAAATCTTACTGGTGATCTATTTGGAAGAGTGTTTTCTATAGTGAACAAAATGCCTTTTGGAAAATCATCCTTCCATAAATACCTTTTAGATAACAGCATTACAAAAGCCAACATTTCTTCCAGGAATTTTCCAGTGAAGCCTGAAGAAATAAAAAAAACCTTTAGAATAAACGATGGGGGAGATGAGTATTTTTTCTTTACGACTGATGATAAAAAGAAAAAACTGGTATATCACTGCCGGAAAGTTCAATTGTAACAAATAAAAAGGGATACAGCATGTTAATACTGTACCCCACGAGATATTAGAGGAGAATCATGTTAAAGCATGATCCTTGAAGCACTTTTCTTTTTTGAAGAATACTATATTCGTATTGTTAAAATTATTTTTTTATGGCGAAATCACTTCATTAAAACGTAAATGCAAGAAGAATTACGAATAAGATCCCAAGTAAAATGGTTGTTGCTGCTGTTTTTTGAGTTTTCATGCTGTTCTCTTTATTACTCCTTTTATGTTAGTGCCTTCATAAAAAGTTTTGTTATTAATTTTATCCTGTTTAACCTGATCATATGCTGACCGATCATTAGCTGCCTCATGGATCGCAAACATTTTTCCCTCTACAAACATCCACGTAAAAGTGCTTAAATCCTCAAAGTATATCTTGTCCCATTTTGCTTTTAGTGTCACTTTATTAGATCTCCTAAACCTATGACACTTACAGCGTTTACAACAAACCCTGAAAATCCGGGCACTGAAAGCAATATCGGCAAAGTCATACCAAGTACCGCAATTGCAAATAAAATGTTCTTTAAAGATTTGAAGATTATTGTATTTAGATTCATAATAGTATCCCCCCGGACTATTAATTTTTATATGTTTTGTTACTTTATCAAAACCATCTTTTTCGTTTCTATGAATCCATCTGCCTCTAATCTGTAAAAGTAAACTCCGCTTGGAAGATTTGCTGCATTGAATGATACCTCATACTCACCCGGCTTCAGATTTTCATTTACTAGCGTTTTTAATTCTCTCCCAAGTATATCGTATATTTTTAAATCTGTAAATGATGCGCTTTTTATAGCAAACCTTATTTTTGTCTGCGGGTTAAACGGATTCGGGTAATTCTGCCCTAATGAAAAATTATCAGGTACATTAGTGTTAATATTAACTATACCTATTACATTAAGTGTATCAAGATAAAAATTAACTGTATCCTGATTAACCGCGCCAAGTATTATCTGCCTGGTTTCTGTTTCATAGCCCAGTCTTTGTACAGTTAGATTGTACGCTCCCGGAGCCAAACCTGTAATTGAATAATGCTGAGACTCATCGCTTACAACTGATCTCACAAAACTTGTATCTTTCCTCAAGTATAATACCGAGCCTCTTAAGAATGGAAACGCGCCGACCGGTGGAGCAATATTAAGATACACGTAACCGCTTATATTTGCCGTCATACTTCCGGTAAATGTACCTATTGATTTCCGTATTACGTTAATGTTGATGTTGGTCATATTATTATCAGCATATAACAATCCTGCATTTAGCCACTGTATTGTTGAAGGATAGTATGTTGGAACGTAACCGGTATCAACTATAGATTCCAAAAGCTCATCATCAGGAAATATCATTACTCTTAAAGTACTATCCCTTTTGGGAACCCTGAGTAAAGTATAATTTCCGTTTACAACAAAAGCCGAGTCAACTACAATTATCTCTCTTGTTACAACATCCATTCTGATAATCTTTACTTTACCTGAGCGGACTGTATCTCCGTTATCAGCATATCTTGCGCGGCCGCTTACTGTAACGCTTGTAAAATTTCCCCACATTGCAGTATGATAGCACCATTTACCGCCGGCTGTTGTATATTCACCGCCTGAATACAAAACCGTATCGGTTGAATTGTTTGTATAAAGCGCCTTTACGTTATCGTTATGCCCTGTAAGCATACGGCTCCAGGTACTTCCGCTCCAGCTTGCTATTCTATCAACAAATAATCCGGTACCTGTTATTCTGAAATTACCGCCAACAATTAAAGTATTCTTAAATACACTTAACGCATTTACAACACCATCGTCTATGCCCCCGCCAACAGCTAACCAATTGCTTCCATTCCATTTTGCAATATATTTCCTGTCATTGCCAATAATATGAGTAAAAGCACCGCCTATATATAGCTCATTATTAAAAACAGCTGCAGCATTAATATCATTATCTATGGGATTACTATTAAATTCGGACCATGTTGTGCCGTTCCATTTTGCTACATTCTTTAAATCTGTAGAACCGGATTGTTCAAACCTTCCTGCTGCCACAAGATTACCTGAAAATACCGTCAAAGCGTTTACTCTATCGCCGCTGCCCGTTAATCCGCTTGCCAGTGCGCTCCAAGTCGTGCCATTCCATTTTGCAATGTTGTTAGCACCGGTTCCGCCCGCATTAGAAAAATTGCCGCCAGCAATAAGATCAGTATTGTAAACAGTAAGCGCATTAACCTCGTTATTTATTCCGCTGCCTAATGTAAACCAATTACTTCCGTTCCATCTTGCAATGTTGCTAACCGCTGTAATCCCGGCTTGTGTAAAAAGCCCGCCTGCGATAAGCTCTGAATTACGAACTGTTAACGCTCCTACTTCGCCGTTAATACCTGTACTTAATGCTGACCAAGTGTTTGTCGCAGGATCATACTGTACAATATTTTGCGCGTTAACTCCGCCTGCCTGGGTGAAAGTTCCGGCAACAATTATCTTCCCGTTAAATGAAGTAATAGCATAAACGTTACCATTTGTACCGTTTTGCAAACCATTTCCCATTGCCTGCCATGTATATGCCTGCGCGTAAATCTGCATTGTGCCGATACATATGAGAGCTGCTATTAATATTTTAAAAATTGTTTTCACTTTGTTATTTCCTCTGATTTATCCCTTATTGTTCGAAAGATATTTATCCCTAAAATCTTCCGGTTTATCTGCATTCTGCCATGACTGCTCAAAAAATTCAGCCATTGATTCTGCGAAATTCTGGTTCTTAACTATTATATCACTCCTGTTGTACCTCGAAACAGTCGGGTCAACCAGACTGATGTAAACTACTTTCCTGTCAAAAATTGCCATGTTCTGGTAAACTCTTTTTGTAAGCTTAACTTCTCCGCCTTCACCTTCGGACTGTTTAAGTATATCAAGTAATTTTTCCGCGCCTGCAACTATCCATTTTCCGGCTTCATGTATTCTGAAATTCTCGCTTACTTCGTATATTGTTTTTATCACTCCGCCGCTTTTAATAAAGTTTGCCGTGAATTCATCAATTGCTGTATCAGCCATAACTTCAAGCTTGTTCATAAGTAAAAGCTCTTTCGAGGAGTTTTCCCAATGCTGCATAAATTTTGCCGAGCGGTGTTTATTGAATCCCTTGATAAGCTCAACATCAACCTTTTCCCCCTCAAGCTCCTTAGCTTTAAAGATCGGTGTAAGCTTATCAAAAGAATCTTTTAATTTTGTGGATTTACTTACATAGGTATCGTGAATCTCTTTTTCAATTTTATCCTGAACAACCTTTGGGTCTATTATTTCATATTTAGCTACACTGCTTGTCTGTATTTCGTTGCAAATACCTTTTTCTGTGAACGATTTTAAGATGTCATACGCAGATGAACGGGCTACTTCAGCCTTCTTCGCTATTTCGCTGGCTGTCATCAGGTTACCTTCAAACAACACACAAAATATGCGTGACTCGTAGTTTGTGAACCCTAAAGCTTCCAGATTTTTTATTGTATCTTTCATTGAATTATTGCCGTCCTTTTAACTACGGCAATGATATATAGATTTATTTTGATTATCAAGCCATATTATTAATTATTACTGCACAATACGTAAACTATTGTTATTTTAATAGTATAAAAATATATTCCTTCTAATTTTTTTGCTTTTAACGTGTATTACGATATTACAGAAAGAGAACAAAATGGATTTTATAAACTAAACGATACACTTATTTTTGCAAAACAAATGATACCCGCTAAAAAAAATAAGCTTATCGGAGCTCTTTTTGCTCTTTATCATCAAAGACTGCTTAAAAAGCATTTTCTCGCTGTACATCTTTCAGGGTATGATAATTTAAAACTTATCGATAATTCTGCGCCTGCTATCATGTATGCAAATCACTCCAACTGGTGGGATGGCTTTATTGCTTACCTGTTAACGAACCGTTTATTGAAAAAAGATGATTACCTTATGATGGATATCGAGCAAATGAAGAAATATTCATTCTTTAAATATATTGGCGCGTTTTCAGTTGATAGAAATGTGCCAACAGAGGCATTAAGGTCATTAAACTATGCTGCAGAGTTACTGATTAACTCAGATAAACATATGTGGATCTTCCCGCAAGGAGAAATGCTTCCGCAGGATAGACGTCCATTGAAATTTTATACAGGCATTGCGAAAATTGCGGAAAAAATTGGGAATGTGAATTTTGTTCCCGTTTGCCTCAGATATGAATTCCAAATGGAGCAGCGCCCCGAAGTATTTATTTCAATCGGCAAACCTGAAATTACTTCAGGCAATATTTCCGGTAACCTGACAGAACTTCTTAGGTCAGCACTAGAATCACAGCTTGATAAACTAAAGGAAGATGTTACATCAGGGACTACATCAGCATTCAAAACTATCTTCACAGGAAAAAATTCCCGCAACAAAACTTTTGATAAGATGATATAATAATCCCCCTTGAAAAGGGGGACGATCTTAAAAATGTTTTTATAATCCACAATTAAACTATATTTATGAAGAACATAAGTCATCAATGGGGATTTAAAAACTCTACATTAAAAAAGATCTTCAAGAGGATCCTGAGCACAAAATATTAGAATAAAAGGAGTATCACTGCTTTACTATAACATTTTAATTACCGCAATACTCTTCGTCCTAATGCTCATCTGCATATGGAATCTCTATATCCTCCGCCCAAAAAAATATTCAAAAATTACAGATGACGCGCTTCCCTTTGTTTCTGTCCTCATCCCCGCGCGGAACGAAGAACTCAACATTTCACAAATTGTAAATTCACTGCTTGCGCAGGATTATCCCTCATACGAAATAATTGTGCTTAATGATAGCTCAGAAGATAAGACAGGTGAAATTTTATCTTCAATTCAAACAACTCACCCTGAATTAAAGGTGTTAAATGGCAAGACTCTTGAAAAAGGATGGACTGGGAAATGTTTTGCATGCAAACAATTGTATGAAGCATCCAAAGGCGAACATATTTTATTCACAGATGCTGATACACTTCACAATAAAAATTCTTTGCGTGATTCCATCACGATTGCCCTGAACCGCAAAGCGGACATGCTGACACTTTTTCCTAAGATGACTATGATAAGCTTTGCCGAAAAGCTTATAATGCCAATGCTGTGGTTCACTGTAATGCTGCTTTTGCCGTTCTACTTTGTTGATAAAAAAGGATACATAAAATTCTCAATCGGTATTGGACCCTTTATGTTATTCAAAAGATCAGCGTATGAAGCAATTGGCGGGCACACATCAGTCAAAAACGCAATTGTTGAAGACGTATGGCTTGCAAGAAAGATCAAAGAGCGCGGTTTGCAGCTCATTGTAGAAGACGGTCAAAATATGCTGAGCGTTAGAATGTACAGAAGTTTTAAAGAGATCTGGAATGGCTTTTCAAAAAACATATTTGCCGGATTTGGGTTCTCGTCTCTTGCCCTGTTTTCTGTCAATTTCGTCTATTTTTTGCTGTTTTTTCTTCCTTTTATGTTATTTTTTATTCAGGTATCTTGCCCGTTCAGTTTGAATTTACCGCTTGTATTGCTAACTTTGCAGGTTTTAATACTTTATATTTCGAGAGCAGTAATTTCAGCCCGATTCAAACTTGGCTTCATCTCAACACTTCTGCATCCGTTTGGCGCAATATCCGTTCCGGTAATTGCGATAAATTCCTGGCGGTGGATAGCCGGCGGCAAAGGCGCCCGCTGGAAAGGAAGAACATACCAGGGGTCATAACGATTAGCCTCAGAATATTAAAACAATAATTTAAGCAACTAAATTTTTTGTATGAAAAGTATTTTACTAACTGTTTTTTTGATCGCATTAAGCCTCATAACATTAAGAGCGGAAACTGTTTCTTTTACAATGTCCGCGGAAGTTGAACGCACTGCATCAATTTCTCTGGATAAGGATTTTATTGCGAAGTATATAAAAGATTTGCAGATATACCCAAAGTTCTTTCCGAACGTTGTAAGCGTTAATAAGCTTAACGAGCTTGAAAGCGAATGGCTCTACCTTGTAGAAGCGCCGCTTGCGACCCCGTATAACTTAACGTTTGTACTCGAAGATAAAAGTTCAGGTGATACCCTGCTGTTTGAATCAAAAGATAAAATAAAAGATTACCTTTATTGCCGCGGAGTATTAGCGCAGGTAAGTGAAAAAAAGACAAAGATATCGTTTGATTTTAAAATTTCTATGACCCGTGATAAAGCAAGTGATATTCATTTCTTAGCCGGCGTACTGGGAGAAAAATTCCTGAGTGACCAGATGAAAGATAAGCTTGAAGGTGACCTGGAAACTTTTATCTCGAAGGCAACAAAAGATATGTACATTGCAAACAGAACTTCAGGAAATTAACCCCCCTGGCAGGGGAAAAGTTTTAAAGATCCTTACCGGTATTTTAATCGTTATGTTTCCAGTTGGATTTATAATAATGTTCACCGAATTCGGCAGTGGTTATTTGTGGACAACTACCATTTTCCTGGGGCTTCAGGCTGTAATTACCTTCATCATCCTAACCAAAATGGCAGATCTTCTTTCTGTTGTTATTACTACCGCAGTTATATTTATTGCATCATGGTTCATTGAGTATTTGGGTGTCACCACCGGTTTTCCGTTTGGTATATATTCCTACAGCCATACTCTTGCTCCGCTCATCGGCGGGGTTCCTCTTGCAATTATGTTTGCGTGGTTCACAGTTGCCTCAAACTCACTGCTTGCAGCTAGATATTTTTTAAAAGGTTACAACGAGGTTTCCGCAATACTTATAGCGTCAATTTTCATACTTGCAACCGATATTCTGCTTGAGCCATTTGCATCATTTATAAATAATTTCTGGGTATGGCAAACAGCAGCTATTCCCATTCAAAATTTCATAAGTTGGTTTGCCATTGGATTAATTTTTGTTATAACGCTCTCAAAACTCATAAAATGGCACAAAGCAGAAATTAATAATTCGGGGTTATTTAAAATTCCATTATTAATAACCGCAATAAATATAGTAAACTTTTCGGTAATCAATATCGCAAATGGATATTACTTTCTCACTATAACCGGCATTGTAATTTTTGCTTTAATAATAGCATCAATAAAATTCTTTAAATCACCACAAATAAAATTCCCCTCTTGAGAGGGGTACGGCTTTAGCCGTGGGGTGTGTTAAAAAAATGCAAACAGAATACTTCATAGTACTGGCAGTAAGCATTGCCGCGCCGCTGATACTCAGCTTCAGCAAAAAAATGGATTTCTACAAATATCCATCTAGGTTAATTTTATCTATTCTGCTTCCTTTTATATTATTCACACTTTGGGATATTTTCGTAACAGCACGCGGACACTGGAGTTTTAATCCATTATATACGGTTGGTTTTAAAATTTTCGGTCTGCCTATAGAAGAAATTCTGTTCTTTATTGTAATTCCATTTTGCGGTTTATTTACATGGGAAAGCGTAAAGTATTTCACCCGCAGGAAGGAGCAAAAATGAAAGAATATACAATTCTCGCCTTTATATCAGTTTTCGTCGCGGTTTTGTTCGATCTTTTTTTAAGAACAAAACTCCTTGTTAACAGAAAATTCTGGATTTTTTGGTGCGTAATGTTTGTTCTAATTTTTATAGTCAATGGGTATCTTACATACCGCCCAATTGTAATGTATGGCGAGGGATTCTACCTTGGAATAAGGCTTTTTACTATTCCAATTGAAGATTTTATTTACGGTTTTTCGTTAATTACTATGAATATTGCTTTATGGGAGTTCTTTACCCGTAAATTTAAAAAATAAATATTAAATACCCTGTTCCCTCCCCTACGGGGAGGGTTAGGTTTACAACCTTGTAAAGGGTGGGGTCTACTTGAAGAAAAAAATTATTGTTATCGGCAGCGGCTTTGGCGGACTTGGAATAGCAATAAGGCTCGCTGCAAAAGGACATGATGTCGAAATATTCGAAAAGCGTGATAAGCCGGGCGGCAGAGCATATGTATACGAAATGAACGGCTTCAAATTTGATGGCGGACCAACCGTCATCACCGCTCCATTTCTCTTTGATGAGCTCTTTGCTCTTGCAGGAAAAAAGAAGGAAGATTACTTCACGCTCAAAGCGCTTGATCCGTTCTATAGGATATTCAATCATAAAAAAGAATTTTTTGATTATAACTCAGATACCAATTTCACCTTAAGCCAGATAGATAAATTCAGCCCCGAAGATAAACAGGGATACCTTGATTTCATTAAGACGACAAAGGCTATATTCCAAAAAGGATTTGTAGAGCTTGCCGATAAACCATTCACTAATTTTTCTGACATGATGAAAATAGTGCCTGATATGATAAAGCTTAAATCACATAAAACAGTATATCAGTATGCGTCAAAATTCATTAAGAATGAATTTTTAAGGGAATGTTTTTCCTTCCACCCGCTTTTAGTTGGCGGAAATCCATTTGATACAACTTCCATCTATGCGTTAATTCATTATCTTGAGCGTGAGTGGGGTATTCATTACGCAATGGGCGGTACGGGTACAATTGTTACCGGACTTGT
>JANPBV010000334.1:0-10452 GCA_031430615.1 Ignavibacteria bacterium
ATTCCGTCAAGCAAATTCTTCAATGATCTTTCATCCTTTATCTTGTAATCGCCACCAATTTCCACCGTTTCAATTATATGTTCGGGTCCGCCTATTGTTACTAACCTTACATTTGTTTTGAAAGCGCTATCAACCTGTAAACGGTAATCTTTCCTGGCGCTCCTGAATTTTGTTATCCTTGCGATTTCATTTTCCAAAGCGCCCCTGCCTGATTTCCGCATCTTCTCGCCTAAACTATTATAATATGCCTGCAAGTCAGGACTTAGAATATTCCATGCCTTAGTCATATCTCTTTGCTCTGCCGCAACAATAAATGCCACAATTGCGCCATCAGGTGATTGGTGGATATTACCGCAGGAGGATAATATTATGGATGAAATTAATGTTAAGCTTATATAAATTTTAAAATATACCGTTTTATTCATTTTCGTTGTAATCCTGCAATTATTTCTGTAAATTTACGAATATATTTTATCATTTTAAGCAAAAATATGAAAATTAAATTCCTACTCATTTTAGGTTTTATGCTGATTTTATGTAATTTAACCCGTTCTCAAAACCCGGGTGATGTTGCGCTAAATGAAATTATGTATGCCCCTACACCAAGCACAAACGAATGGTTTGAAATATATAATAATACATCTTCGTCTTTTAACATGGCTAACTGGAAATGGAAAGATGCTACTGCCACTTTAAGAATATTTACAACTCAAAATATAAATCTTCCTGCTAATGGTTACGCTGTTATTTGCGAAGATACTACAGCATTCAGAACAGCATTTCCTTTATTCACGGGAGTTTTACTTCAGCCAACAAACGGGTGGAGCGGTCTAAATAATACCGGTAACGAAAATCTGATTATCTTTAATGCAGCAAGCGTAATTGTTGATTCAATACAATACAACAATACATGGGGCGGCGCATCAGGTAACAGATCGCTGGAAAGAATAAGCTCAATTGCCCCAACTAATCAGCAAACAAACTGGGGAACCTCAGTAGCAACCTTAGGCGCAACACCGAACCAGAGGAACAGTATTTCACCATTGAACAATGATCTTGCATTAAATATTCTTTCATTCAGCAGCAATTCACCTTTAATAGGGACGAACCTGCAAATTACCGCAAATGTTAAGAACAGGGGTCTCTTAATAGCAAACACCTACACTGTTTCATTTTATGATGATTACAATAAAGATGGTAACCCAACCCCTAACGAGTTAATCAATACTGTAAATTCAGCGGGAGCGTTAAGTGCAGGTGATTCTGTAAACTACAATACCTCAAAGCTAATGGATAGCCTTGGGTTAAGACAATTTATCGCAGTTGTGAATTATTCAGCAGATGAAGATACATCAAATAACAAAAAAATAGGTACTGTAACAGTAATATCAGCAGGCGGGTTTGATTCACTCGTAGTAAATGAAATTATGTACGCGCCAACTACAGGAAACAGCAAGGAATGGTTCGAGATATATAATAAAACATCTAACCCGGTTAACCTTGCCAACTGGAAATGGAAAGATGCAACATCTACAATAAATACAATAACAACTCAGGCAATCAATATACCTGCAAATGGTTTTGTTGTTGTGTGTGAAGATTCCGTTGCCGTAAAAAATTTTTATCCAAATAATCCGGGTATATACATTCAAAGTATTGGATGGAGCGCTTTAAATAACACCGGTGATAACGTAATACTGATGAATTCAACAAGTGTTATTATTGATAGTGTTACTTTCCTTCCGTCATGGGGCGGCAGTACTGGGAATAAGTCATTGGAAAGAATTTCTGTTACGGGAAACTCCAATCTGCAAACAAACTGGGGAACTTGTGTTTCTTCAGTTGGGGCTACACCGGATAGAGTAAACAGTTTAACACCAAAACCCAATGACCTTGCGCTGAATAAAATTACTTTCAACCGTACAATTCCATCAATTGGTGATACGCTTGGAATTATTGCGCAGGTCAAAAACAGGGGATTGAATAGCGCGCCATCATATACAGTATCATTCTATGATGATTATAACAAAGATAGTATTGCAACTCCGAATGAATTAAAGACTACGATAAATTCACCCGGAGTTATAAATTCAGGTGATTCTGCAAATATAACATACTCGCAAATTTTAGATAGTTCAGGCTTAAGGCAATATATCGCAGTTGTAAACTATGCGCCTGATGAAGATCTGACTAATAACAAGTATGTTTCATCAATTGAAGTAGCAGGCGGCTCTACAGCAGGCAGGGTATTAATAAATGAAATTATGTATGATGAACCAACCGGTGAGTGTGAATGGGTTGAGATATTTAATAATTCTGATTCAATAGTTAATTTAAAGAATTGGAAAATTTCTGATAACTCATTAACGCAGGTAATTATTACCGCGAATGATTATTTTATGAATCCTCAAAGCTATGTGGTTATCAGTCAAAGCAGCGCTATATTTACAAATCATATAAAAATAGATTCGTCTAAGGTCATAACAAATTCTTCATTACCATCATTAAATAATACAGGTGATGCTGTTATCATATATAAAATTAACGGCGCACTTTCTGATAGAGTTGATTATTTACCTGATTGGGGCGGAACAAATGTATCACTTGAGAGAATTGATATAAATGGTGTTTCAAATGATTCAAGCAACTGGGCAAGCTCAATTGATTGCGAAAAATCAACGCCAACAAGAGTAAATTCAATTTCATCAGCACAGCATTTCGTGAGGAATGATCTTATAGTAAATGAAATCATGGCAGCGCCTACTTCTACAGGTTCTGAGTACATTGAGCTTTATAATCCAACATCACAGACTATCAATATTGTGGGATGGTTATTTACTGAAACAGGCGGTTCACAGGGTATCACTGATACATGTTCAGCTTTAATAAAACCCGGTATGTACGCGGTAATTGCTGCTGATACTAATATCTACACTGATTTTCCTTATTTAAGAACACCTGATTCTACCCAAAAAGTATTCATTTCCGGTTCACTTGGATTAAATAATGATGGCGACCTTGTGAAAATAGCAGATGTATTCCGCACAATGATAGACAGCGTGTATTATTCAGATAACTGGTATAACCCAAACCTTCCAGGCTCGGGCAGATCGCTTGAGAAGATAAATCCGTTATTAAACGGAAATGACGGTAAGAACTGGAGCAGCTGTACTTATCCTAATGGCGGTTCACCAGGCTTAAAGAACAGTGTCTTCACAAATAATCAAACCACACAGGGTGAAGTTACTATATCACCAAATCCATTTTCACCAGATAACGATGGTTATGAGGATTTCACCATCATAAGCTATAAATTAAAGAATGCTGTATCACAGGTTAGAATGAAAATATTTGATGTTAAAGGAAGGCTTATAAAAACAATACTGAATAACCAGGCATCCGGCCAAAGCGGGCAGGTTGTTTATAATGGGCTTGATGACGATAACAGAAAATTGCGACTTGGAATATATATTGTATTCCTGGAAGCATTGAATGACCAAAATGGTGTAGTTGAGACAATAAAAACAACTATGGTTGTTGGAGCAAAATTATAATGTTTCAGGCTTAGACTAAATAAATTAATGGCAAAAGAGCAACCTAAAAAAAAAGAAGTTAAGCGGAATAATCTTCAGCAGCTAAAAATAAGTAAAACTGTATTGTACATAATCCTTGCAATAGTTTCTTTTGCTGTTTACGCAAATGCGCTTCAAAATGAGTTTGTATTTGATGATGAATCTGTCGTACAGGGTGATCCGACCATTACATCGCTATCGAACATACCAAAATTTTTTACAGGTGAGCTTGGTTTTCATAAAGTTATAGGTTCTTACTTCAGACCGGTAGTATCTACTTCATATGCAATTGATTACAGTATCTGGAAGCTGAATCCAATGGGTTATCATTTAACTAATATTATTATCCATATTATTAATGTACTCTTATTCCTTACACTGCTATTGCTTGTCTTCGAAAAATCACAATCAGCATATAAAGAATACGCAATACTTATTGCCGCGCTTATTTTCGCAGTACACCCAATTCACACAGAAGTAGTTGCATGGGTAAGCGGGCGGACAGACGGACTTGCCTGCACTTTCTTTTTTGCGGCGTTTATATTTTATCTTAAATACAGTAAAGAGCCTTCAAATAAAAATCTGGTACTAACGCTTCTGCTTTATTTCCTTTCACTGCTTTCAAAGGAAATGGCTATAACGCTTCCGGCAGTTATTATACTCTATGATATGATAATAAACAGAAGTGAGTTTAAAGAACTGCTGAGGAAAAGAATTGTAATGTATGGCTCGCTAATAGTTCTCTCAGTTCTGTTTATGATGCTAAGGTGGTGGGCTTTAAGCAGTGTAGTGCCACGTGAAACTTATTTCTATTTCTATGGCAGGGATACTATTACAGCAATACTCACAATGCTGCAAACCGTTCCACTCTATTTCAGGCTTTCTATTGCGCCGTATGGGATGCTTTATCACTATAGCGGCTATATGCCTGATATAACAAGCATAACTGAATTCCGCGCTTTATATGCGATAGTATTTATATTGGTTATGGGAGGCGCTTCGGTATTTTTCATAAAAAGAGCGCCGTATATTTCTTATGCAATTTTGATATTCTTTGTAACACTGCTTCCTGTTTTGAATATAGTTCCTACAATGAATTTTATGGCTGATAGATTCCTATACATACCTTCTATGTTCTTTAGTATAATTATTGCAGCAGTATTACTCAGGTATTTTACTCAAAAATATTACAACCTGATAATGGCTCTATCGGGGGCTGTTTTGATACTCTTCTGTTATATGACAGTTACAAGAAATGCTGAATGGAAAACCAATGATATTCTGTTCTTGAGCGCTGAAGGCAGACCAGGCACTGTTACATATGTTAACATTGGGAATATATATGCTAACAAGGGAAATTTTGATATTGCCGAAATATATTACAGAAAAGCAATTGACCTTAGGGAAGAAACTCTAATAGCCCACAACAATGTTGGAAAGATATTTATGGTCAAGGCTAATTATGACTCGGCTTATTGGTATATTAATAAGGCATATTTACTTGATACACTCTCCCCTGAGCCGCAATTTACATTTGCGCAAATGTACCAAAGAAAAGGTGATATGGCTAATGCCGTAAAATGGCTCGAAAAATTAACAGCGTTCGCGCCAAATTATAACAATGCGTTTCAAATGCTGCAGGAATTAAAGAGTATGCCTCAACAGCAGTTAACGGAGCAGAATGGCAATACGCAGCAGCAAATGCCGCCGGTTATTAAAGATGAGAAGCTTGAAAAAATGAGAGTGCTTGAGGAATCATCATACAAAAATTACCAGGCTAAGAACTATGATAAGGCAATTGAAGAATTAAAGGAGCTGATTAAAATGGTCCCTGATAAATCAGCGGGTTATTATAATAATATTGGTATGTGTTATATGGATCAGCAAAAGTATAAAGAGGCAATAGATAATTTTGAACTGGCGGTTAAAACAGACGCTAAATTCTCATCGGCTTATAATAATATTGGCACCTGTTATGAGAGAATGAATGATATACCAAATGCAAAGGATAGCTACAGGAAAGCTATTGAAGTTGACCCTAATAATGAACTGGCAAAACAGAATCTTGCAAAACTGAAATAAACCAATCTTGAATTAAGCTTAATGCTTATTTAAGTAAAATCATCTTTTTAGTTTCTATAAAATCTCCTGAAGTAATTTTGTAGAAATATATGCCGCTTGAGTAGTTTGCAGCATTCCATTCGACTTCATAAGTCCCGGGCTGTAGTTGTTCGTTGACAAGTATAGCAACTTCTCTTCCTAAAACATCATAAATAGTCAGCAACACACCCTGTCCTTCGGACACCCCTCTTGAGAGGGGAATATCAAATTTAATTTTTGTAGTTGGGTTAAAGGGATTTGGATAATTTTGATCTAGTTTAAAGTTCTGTGAGATTTCTGAAGATATAGGTTGTATCCATGTAAAACCACCATTTATTGTTTTGACAATTAAACCATTAAAGCCAATAACCCATCCAGTTTGCTGATTTACAAAATCTACACCCCAAAGGGGTACATTAAGAGGCGAAAGTAGTGATTGATTAATCCAGTTGTCTCCACCGTTTGTAGTTCTCCATATTACAGGAAAACCAACAACAGTGCCTGTATTAGCATCGGTAAAATAAACGCCTTTTAAAGAATTCAAAGTGCCAGTTGGCTTATATGCCCAATTTACTCCGCCGTTTGTTGTTTTCATTACAATACCATTGTTACCGCAGGCATAACCAGTCAAAGAATTAACATACATTACATCAAATAAAGTGCTATCACCAAACTGCACAGGCAGATGCATAGTTCTCTGTATCCACGATGCGCCGCCATTAGTTGTTGTGCGGATTAAACCAGGTCTGCCTACAACTGTGCCTGTATTTTCATCTATAAAATAAAGACCCTGATACTGGCTTAATGTACCAAGTAGAATTATGCTCCACGATAGCCCGCCATCTATTGATTTTACTATATCATCTCCGGCAGAATATGCTGTAGTAAGTGTTACAAATTGTACAGGTCCTTTATCACCGCCTGGCCTGGAAATAATTGACCAGTTAATCCCCCCATTCGAAGTCCTTAATACAAGTCCAGGTGGACCAACTGCTAACCCAGTAAAAGCATTTATGAATGATATGCCGTTGTACTGGTCATTTGTAGGCTCGTCATAAAGTATCCAATTAACTCCGGAATTTGTCGTTTTTAATATAGAGCCAACCTGGTCACCGCAAACATAACCTGTATTTGCATCTAGCATATCAAGCCCCAAAAAATCCCTTGCTGTTCCGCTTACCTGCTGAACCCATTGGGTGTAACAGCTAACATTTATAACTGTAAATGCAAATATTATAAAACAAATCTTCATTATAATTCTTCGACAACCACACTATCAAAATAAGCGCTATATCCGCTTTTAACCTGCACTTTAACTCTTGCCTGCACCATAAAGTCTTCATTCTCTGTTGTTGAAATACTTCCTTGAGCTGATATTTCCAGCCAGGTATCATTACCTGTTGGATATGAAGCAACAACAAACTCCTGTATCGGTTTGTTATTTACGTCAAGTGTTTCGAGACGGATTGAAATTGCTGTCCCACCTCCCGGACCGTCAAGAGGGCTTCCCGGCTTTGCAAAACAACTAACTTTGTAGCTTCTACTGGTACGGATAGGAATATACTGTTGGTGTAAAATTGTTTCCCCTCCGCTAGTCCCGTCAACAAAAGCACAATAATCACCTTCGTAACCTGGAGTACTTCTTATTGCAGTTCCTCCCCCGGTTTTATACCATTCTAAAAGCTGCCCTGACTGATTCAAGTATTCAAAACCAGGGTTAACAATCAAAAATGCTTGCGCTTCAAAATCATTACCAAGTACATCCAGAATATTTTTTGTTATCCAGCAGAACTCATTCCAGTCATTGTATAATACATAAGGATTCAATCCGTCACGCGCCCAGTTATAGTTGCTTCCATGAAAAACGAAACCCCCATTTCGCTTTCTAAATATTCCCATAGTTGCCCAGCCATTATGATTACTGGGACCATCATAAGTACCCGGAAGTTCACCTAATCCTGTAAGATTAGCACTTGCCAGAATCATAAAATCCTTTGGTGCTGTAAATTCTGTAGTTTCGTAAGCGAGCTTTCCTGTAGGAATTGGGAATTTACGGTCTATGTCAACAAAATCCGCAGCGTCTGTTTCAAATTCTGTAAATAGTCCTGAGCCAAAAGTTTGCCTATCAGCAAGACCTGTATCTTTTAAGAGCCAGTGTCTTTGCAGGCTGACCCTATAATTTGCCGAAAAAGTACTCCATAAAGCAGTACCCCAATAATAGCTGAGACCTGTCATCAGGTTTTCTGGTCGGTTAATTGATGGTTCGAACCAGTTAATGGTTTTCCTTTGCGGATTAGTTTCCGGATCTTCCTCGGCATCTTTGTAACATACCATTATTCTGTCAGGATTATCTATCTGGTCAGTCTCAAATCTCACCTGCCACCAGCTTACATTGCCACTGAAGAATGCAACGTTACCTCCCGCAGATATAAAATCCTGAATAGTATCCCGCATTTCCCACGACCAGTATTCATCGTGCCCAATGCTTATAACTAATTTATAATTATTTACTATTGTTGGATCAGCGTGTAAATCAACGCTTGAACAGAATTCCATTTCCATATCTGAAGGAAGGTGTGAATTCGTTTTAGCTTTATAAAACCATTGGATAAATTGTCGTTCCCATTTAATATACCACCATGGACCTGCCTGGTCTTGAGGATAGGTATCCATCTGAAGTGGGCGATTGAATGATACTTTCCGTGCACGATTTTCAAAATTTCCACTAGTATCGCCATATAAATTCTTATTCTTATATACATTATATGCCTGCCAAGTAGAAACCGATCCAACAAAGAGTATTTTACCATTTACACCCGGGTTAGCTGCTTTAACAAAAAAGGCTGTATAAAAATCATATTGACCTGCTGATGTTAGTTTAGCTATGTAAGCTCCGCTTTTATGCTGAGTATCATTTGGAATATTGTATTCTAAGCTTACCTGCCATCCACATCCATTTACATCAGGGTCATTGTTACTGTCTGTTTGTTGAGAAGCCTCTCCTGTAATAGTATCTACTGGACCTACAAGTCCTTCTTCTTGTCTATATATATCTATTTGGAATCGTTGAGAAATAGTTACAGGTATTGATACATAAAATTTAATAGTCCCTCCCTGAACAACAGATGTTAAATCTGTGTATGCGCAGAATACATTTGTCAAAGGTGTGAAATTTGATTGAACGGGGTTAGGTATTGTTGACATAATATATTCTCCCAATTAAATTAATAAAATATTAAGTATATTTATCTTACAAATATGTTTTTGTTATTATTTTTACGGTGTTTTGTTGTTAAAAACTAACAGCGATGCTATTATATTAGTTAATCAATATAATTATAAACCATTTCTTTTGATAAGTCAAGTCATAATATGTCAAGTTAATGATTTCGCATTGCCTCAAAATCAGCTAACTGAATTGGGGAAAATGCATTGATCTTCCCGCAAAAATATAACAGAAAATAATTAAAAACAGTAGGTAATTCTACAGTAAATTACTTGCTAACTCGGCAAGCTCTGAGCGCTCACCCTTTAATAGGTTTATATGAGCCGATAAATCCTGACCTTTGAAGTGTTCAATTAAGTAAGTTAAGCCGTTTGATTGTGAATCAAGATATGGGTGGTCTATCTGGTAAATATCTCCTGTGAATACGATCTTTGCGCCTTCACCAACTCTGGTAATAATAGTCTTAACTTCGTGGGGAGTTAAATTCTGCGCTTCATCAACAATAAAAAATATCCGCTGTAAACTTCTTCCCCTGATATAGCTGAGTGGCTCAATAACCAGTTTCTGATCCTTAACCATTTGTGTTATCAGTTGATGCTGTTTTTCGGTTTCGGAATACTGGTCCTGTATGACCTTTAAGTTATCCCATAGCGGCTGCATATATGGGGCAAGCTTACTTTCAACATCACCCGGTAAATAGCCTATATCTTTATTACTAAGTGGAACTACGGGTCTGGCGATATATATCTGTCTGTAATTTTTCTTAACACTTAACGCCGATGCCAGCGCGAGAAGTGTTTTACCTGTGCCGGCTTTACCTGTTATTGTAACAAGTGGAATATTCAGGTTCGTTAATGCGTCAATTGCGAAGGTTTGTTCAGCATTCCTTGGCTTAATTCCGTAAACCGGATTTTTATCAACTTTCCGTATTACCTGGTTCTTCAAGTCCATTGATGCAAGCACTGAGTGGCTTGAATCCCTTAGCACAAGATATTTATTCGGAACAATTTCTGTTTTTGATTTCTTTAAGTGAGTTTTAATTGGCACTTCAAATGGCGGATGATATAATTTCTCGATGATATCATGATTGAAATTCTCAATTGTTTCCTTCCCGCTGTATAATTCTTCAACATTGGTGATCTTATCAGTTGTATAATCCTCAGCGTTAACCCCAACGGCTTTAGCCTTCATTCTTAAGTTAACATCTTTGCTAACCAGTATTACGGAATTTTCCTTCTTCTTTTTCTGTATTTCAAGTGCTGCGCTTAATATCCTGTGGTCAGGGGTATCTTCTTTAAAAATTTCTTTTATCTCATCGCTTAAACCTCGGCTTAAAGCTATTGATACCTTACCCCTGCCTTTTCCGAGAGGTACGCCTCCATTAAAGAGGGCAGAGCCTGTTAAGCTATCCAGTGTTCTGGCAAATTCACGGGCATTAAGATTAATAACCTGACTGCCACGCTTAAAATGATCAAGCTCTTCTATTACAGTTATAGGTATTGCTATATCATGCTCTTTAAACTGGTTTATGCAGGATGAATCATGCAGAATTAC
>JANPBV010000335.1:0-9864 GCA_031430615.1 Ignavibacteria bacterium
ACTGTGCTTGAAAATAAAACAGGTACAGCGCCGGGTCTGCTGATTGATAAAAATGGCAAAGTGTTTTGTGTTATGCCGGGTGTACCCCATGAAATGAAGTATATCAGCCAAACGGGGCTGTTTCCTTACCTTACAAAAAAATACAGGAAAAAAATTAAGCAGGTAATTAAGCAGAAGACACTGCATACGATTGGCATTGGCGAATCACTGCTTGCTGAGCAAATTGGTGATATAAATAAAGTTGTCCGTAAATGCAAAGATTTTGAGGTTAAGCTTGCGTTCCTTCCTGCAAACTATGAAGTAAGATTGAGGATAACTGCAATTGCTAAAAACTCCTTAACAGCGGATAAGCTTATTAAAGATGCCGAGAAACTGATAACACAAAAAGCCGGTAAATTCATTTACTCAACAAGCGAAAGCTCAATAGAAAAGACAGTTGGCGAATTGTTAAAGAAAAAAAAGCTGACCATTTCAGCAGCTGAATCATGCACGGGAGGATTGTTAACATCTAAACTTACCGATATTTCGGGGAGCTCTGTTTATATGATGGATTCCATTGTTAGCTATGGTGATGGGGCTAAAACAAGACTGCTTGGAGTTAAAGCTGCAACCATGAAAAAATATGGCGCGGTAAGCAAACAAACAGCAATTGAAATGGCCCGTGGCATAAGGAAGCGCTCAAGAACTGATATCGGGATATCGGTAACAGGAATTGCGGGTCCAACCGGCGCGCGCCTTGGTAAGCCAGTTGGTTTGGTGTGGATAGGATACAGCGATAAAAAAGTTACTTTCGCAAAAGATTTTATATTCACAAAAGACCGTTTAAGGAATAAAGATATTATGGCAAAAATGGCTTTAGAGGTTGTAAGAAATCAATTAACAATTAGCAATGAACAATGAACAATTAGCATATATAAGGTTTTTAATCGGGGCTAAAGCCCATATCTTTTTGAAAATGGTCCACGACCTAACTGAAAAACCAGTCAAGAAGGTCATGGCAATTCATACATATTCTCAGATTTAAAAAACATTGATTAGCTCCGCTCTTTAGAGCGGGGGTTGCAATTTACATTGTTTCCGGGCTTTAGCCCCGATTAGTGTATAGATATTAGTAACCTCAACATTTGACCTCCTTTGCTAAATTGAGATGAGGAGTAGAAGAAGATAATTATTCGAAGAAACATTAAGATGAACAGGTCAAACAAATGCCTGTTCCGCTATTAAAAAATTTATGATAGAAATTAAAAATCTCGTAAAAAGTTTTGGCAATAAACCCGTGTTAAGGGGTGTTAACCTTACCATAGAAGAAGGCATGACCAATGTTATCATTGGGGCAAGCGGATGCGGTAAATCCGTTTTACTTAAGCATATTGTCGGTTTACTTAAGCCGGATGAGGGTCACATAATTATTGACGGCGAAGATATCACCACAATGAATGAAAAACAAATATATACTATAAGGAAAAAGTTCGGTTTCCTTTTCCAGAGCGCCGCGCTGTTTGACTCAATGTCAGTTGGCGATAACGTTGGGGTAGCGTTAAGAGAAAACACTTTTATGCCAAAGGCTGAAATAGACAGGGTGGTATCAGAAAAGCTGGGACTTGTTAACCTGCCGGGTACTGAAAACCTGATGCCATCGGAGCTTTCGGGGGGTATGAAAAAACGCGTTGGTTTGGCAAGAGCGCTTGCAACAAATCCGCAGTACATTTTGTATGATGAGCCTACGACAGGACTTGACCCGATAACCAGTGAAACTATTGATGAATTGATGGATTCCGTTGCCACAAAAAAAGGTTTACAGGTAACATCTATTATAGTTACACATGATATTTTCACGGTGTATGAAATAGGCGACAGGGTCTCGATGATGTATGATGGCATTGTTCATTTTAACGGCACACCTGATGAACTGAGGGCAACCAATGACCCTATGGTAAGGCAGTTCCTTGAAAGAACTGATGAGAAGAGGGCGAAACATTGAGGCAATTAACAAATAATAATGAGCCTTCCTCCTTTGGAGTAAGGTTTCGCCACAAGAAACGTGGCTCAACAATGAACAATGAGCAATAAAAAGTAAAAACATCCGTCAGAGCCGGATTTCAATCATGCTTCGCATGATTTCAAAAAATAAAAAATGTTTAAAGAAGAAAAAAACATACAAGAAAGTTTAGAAAAGGGAAATTGGAAATCTGTTAAAAATCTTAAATCCTATAAAAAGAAACTTATAAAAGCAGCAAAGAATACAATAAATAAAGATTCGAAAGGTACGTTTGTAAAAACTAAATCTAACATTGATAAAAAATCACTTCTCGAATTAAGAGGAACTATAAAGTGGGAAGGTGATCTGAAAAAGATGAAAGAAACAAAATGACTACTATTATTTGTTTCTTTATTTGTTTTCCCTATAAATGAAATAACAGCAATTACACAAATGCTTCTACGCTGCCGGGTGACATTGCCCTTTTTGGATTATCTCTTGGCTTAACCCTTCTCATAAAATCAAAGAAAAGTTTTGTTGTTGTACAGCTTGGGCAGATACCTATATCGCCATCCCATATTTCATCACAAAATGCTTCGGGCAGGTTTTTGTAAATTATATCGGTAGCCTGTTCGTGAACATCCCAAACCCAGTCAGCATTGGGCGCTTGCTTGCCTTCATAATCAGTGCCAACCATTGGAATGAACGGGCTCATAATGGGGAATATTCCTTCAGAAGAAAGAAAATCTATTCCTGCAAGAACGGATTCTTTTGGTTCTAATCCAACAACAAAACTGCTTAACGCTCTGGCAGGTTTTAAGAGGTCACGGGCTTCTTTCAGTGATTCTATCCATCTGTCTCTTCCAACTCTGCTTGTCTTGCCCGGACATATTTCATTGAAAAGCTTTTCATCCCAAATTTCAAGATTAAACGCCACGGAGCTTATTCCTGTGGAGCAAAGATACTCGGTTTCCTGTTTATTTCTTGTAGCCGTAATTGCGGTAACTATAGGGAAGTATTTTTCATCAAACAAGGGCTTTAACCTTTCAAGAATTTGCGGAAGATTGCCAAGCCCGTCATCTTTTGCAGCACCTGCTGTCATAGCTAAGTGCAAGCAAACCGGGTTATCTATAATCGCTTCTTTAACAACATCAAAAATATCTTCGGCTTCTTTAATTGTTACAACGTGGTCACGGTTCCTTTGTCTGGCGGGTACAATATTGCAGAACTTGCACTGCTCACCCTTGGCAAAATAATTACATGCGTTATCAAAACATACCCTTAAACCGCAATCACCCCGCATTGAAGCGACTTTTTTCATCATCTCGCCGCTTCGGGTTTTTTTATCATAAAAATCAGGGCGTTTGGGCCAGCGCACTTCACAAATTTCCTTTTTATTTTTAAGCAGGATAATTGTTTCGCCTGATGAGTGAACGCTGAATGGCGAAGCGGGATTATACCGCACGTCAACATACAGGTCATAAGGCAAAAGCATATCGTTTGGTAATGGACGAGTACCGTCTCCGGAACCCTTATGAGTAACAGGTGTCATTTCAAACACCCAGAATACTTTCTCAAGTCCGCCTTGCCCAACGGTTGCCATTGCATCATCTGTGATGGTAAGCCCTTCAAGCAGAAGCTCGGTCTTTAGTCTTATTGATTCGTCTAGTGTCATTTGTACAGCACGTTCCCGCGAAAGCGGGAATCCATATAATTTAATTTAAAGAAAAAGTATCTGCCTTTTCGATTTTAGGAGCTTTACTCAGCTTATGCCCGCTGTGATAATTTATCAACCCGGCATTTTCCTTTACAATATCATATAAAAATCCACCTGTGAAGCATTCCGCGCAAATAGGCGCGTCTTTTTCCCAATACTCTTCGGTTCCAACTATGGGCATTTTTTCCAGAATAATATCCGCAGCAGCAAGCATTGTATCCATCATCCATTTGTGTGTTGGGGGACGGAAGCCCTCGAATTCACTTCCCGTTTCGGGACTGAATGGAACAACAATTGGGATGATACCCCTGGAAGTACACCACTCAACACCTTCTAAGAGCGTTTTTCTTGGTTCAAGCCCTGCTATCATTGCGGAAAAAACCCTTCCTTCACCGAAATACTTTACGGCTTCAACCAGTGATGCTTCCCAAAGTTCTCTGCCGATATATTTATCTTTCCCGGGGACAATAGCTTTCCAGTATCCCTTATCAAATACTTCAAAGTTGAATGATACGGAGTGCATTCCCATATCATACATAAGCTTAACATCTTCAATATTCTTTGTGGGTGAAATTGTGAATAATACTTTTGTTCGGTTGTTGTGTCCGTTGAACGGAAAACGTTTCGAGAGTTCTTCGAGTATCTGAAGCGTTCCGCCGAGTCCGTGTTTATCGCTTGGAGTTCCCCGTGTTAATATAGCTTTAGGGTCAGCGTGATAGCGTTTTGCAATTTCGATAACATCGGCTATCTGGATTGCATTTTTATATGAGTTTGTGATATTTTCTTCGGGGTAAAGATCCTGTGCTGGCGTTAAATTGCAAAACCGGCAGGCGGTTTTGGTTCTGAAGTAATCACAGAAATAATTCCACGTGAAGTTAAGGTTACAGATGCCGTTATAAACAACAATATCTTTCAACATAGCGCCATCAGCAGTTTTTTCAGGTGCAAAAGGCGGCAGGCTGACAAAATCACCGGCACAGATAATATTGCTTGCTTTATCCTGCACAACTAGGTTATTTTCAATTATCCTTAACCGAAAATTAGCTTCTGTATTTTCTCTTACCTGCGCAAAAACTTCTTTGGGAAGTTTGAGTTCAGCCGGTAGAAATCTTTTTGCGCGTTCTTCATCCCAGCCCTGTAGAACCGTCAGATCATTTCTTAGCTCATTTAATCTTAAGCCGTTTATAAGAAGGTCACACTTTAATTTTATTAATTCTTTTCTTTCCATAATTATTTTATAGACCTGACAGGTTTTAAAAACCTGTCAGGTCTCAAGTTTTTTTATAAATTAAAAAAGCCCTGAGATAAAATACCCAAGGCTTCCTGCCTGAAACGGGCAGGTTTTAAAAAGCATTAAACAATTAATTCCATGAACCTGCCGGCGGGAATATTGAATGAGATTTCTCATTTGCGCTATCCCAGCTGCCTGCGGGTGGAAAAATTGAATGTGATTTTTCGTTGGCTGCATCCCATGAACCTGCGGGTGGGAATATTGAATGTGATTTCTCACAAGCTTCATTCCATTTGCCTGCCGGCGGAAAAATTGTGTGTGAAACTGTTTTTACATCTTCCATAAATTGCTTTGTATATTAGTTTTCGAAAACTTAGTACAAACATATGTCTAAAAAATTAAAAATTCAATACAAAGCGGGATAAATATCATAAAATTTGATGATTAATGGCATTTTTAAGCCTTTTTATTACCAAATATTTCAATTTAACCTTAATTAAAATATCATTATTTTTGATGATATTTGTATCTTGGGATATATAATTATAAGACTACAAAAGTCTTAAAATTATGATAGTGAACAATAAACTTAAGAAATTCAGTAATAATTAAAAATGAACAGACTTTTGTAGTCTGTAATACTATAATATAGAAAGGATTCAATTCTAAGTATGTCAGAGGCTCAGAATGCTTCATCATCCGAAACAGAAAAACCAAACGCACCATTATCAAAAGGCGCGGTGTATTTCCAGGCGGTAAGGGCGTTTTCATTTCCTGCTTCACTTATTCCCTGTCTGCTTGGGGCAATGTTAGCGCTGCTTTACGGCACACAGGTTACGTGGTATTTAATGCCCTTTATAGCAATTTCACTTTTATTCCTTCATGCGGGCTCAAATGTAATAAGCGATGTTGATGATTACGAACACGGGGTTGACGCAAAAGGAACTTTAGGCGGCTCCAGGGTTCTGCCTGATGGTCTTTTAAGCGCAAAAGAAATGTTCCGATTCGGTATGACTCTGTTTGCCTTAGCTGTATTGTTTGGTTTACCGATAATTTTAGATAGAGGAATGATGGTATTATGGCTTGGTATAATAGGTATTGTAGGCGGTTTCTTTTACACCGGCAGACCGATAGGCTATAAATATATAGCTTTAGGTGATATATTCATTTTCCTTTTATACGGTCCGGCAATAGTTACCGGAACACTTTATGCTTTAACGGGAGTATTTTCATTGACCGCAGCGCTGATATCAATTCCATTAGGTTTACTTGTAACCGGAATACTTCAGGCAAATAATCTTCGCGATATTATTAATGACCGTAAAGCTAATATTAAAACACTGGCAACAGTGTTTGGCGAAGGGTTTGCAAAAGGCGAGTATATATTCCTGATAGTAGGCGCATATATTACCGTTATTCTTTTAGTTGTGTTCGGTGTACTTTCAATCTGGGCATTGCTTGTTTTCTTAAGTCTGCCTGTTGCATTAAAGAACATGAACATGATAAAAGGCGTTAAGATAGAAGATACCGGAAAAATAGCAATGCTTGATGCTTTAACGGCTCAGTTAACGCTGATGTTCGGAGTACTGCTTTCGATAAGTATAATAATTACTAAGTTTGTCGGGTAGACCCCAATCCTGAGCGAACATAGTGAGCGAAGGATCCCATTCGGTTTGAAATATATTACAAGACTACAAAAAGTAAATTGTTTGTAGTCTTTTTGAATAAATCTAAATTTTCCAATGAAAAAATTTAACCTTCTTCTATTACTGCTTTTTATTTTTGCTTCTATAGTCAGCGTTAACGCGCAAATTACCAATAAACGCATTAAGTTTAAAAAAGGTGAAAACTCAGCTACAATTGAAGGCGGTGTAATACGCGGTGATAGAGATACATATCTTGTTGGCGCAAATAAGGATCAAACTATGGTAGTCACTATAATGTCAGTTGAAAACAATGCTGTATTCCAGATAAAAGACAGGAATACCGGTTACTTCCTTGATGGAGCGGGCGAATTTGATGACGCAATGAGGTGGGAAGGAAAACTTCCATCAGGGGGTGATTATGAAATTATTGTTGGCGGCACAAGGGGCAATGCTGAATATACACTGAAGGTTTTTATAGAATAGGTAAAAATAAAACCGCAGAGTCCTTTTCAAAAGACTCTGCGGTAACATTAGTGGGATTTCATTCCGGTTTCACCGGAATTCAACTTGCTATTTAACGAGAACCATTTTCTTAGTTTCTGTAAAATTTCCGGATTCTAATTTATAAAAATATACGCCGCTACCTAAATTCCCTCCATCAAAATCATAGTTATATGTTCCGGCTGAAAGCTCGCCATTAAATAGCACAGCTGCTTCTCTGCCGGCTGCGTCATAAACGGTTAACTTTACTAAACCCGTTTTAGGCACGCTGAATATGATGTTTGTTACAGGGTTGAACGGATTCGGGTAATTCTGCTGTAATAAATATTCAGCGGGAATTTCACTGCTAATAGGTGTGATACCGATAGTTAAACAGTTTGCTCTTCTTACATGCGCCCTGATGGTATCACCGGGAAAATGTCCAAACCCTAATGCAAGATTTATCGTTGCATTCAAATGGCAATAGCTCATTACTGTTCCTACCCTTGGAATTAAAGGACCGGAGTAACATCCGCCTTCTACGGCATAACAGGAGTCAATGGGTCCGCCCGGCCAACTGCAATTGAAAGTGTGATTAGATCCTAGATTGTGCCCCATTTCGTGAACAACAACGTTGACAGTCCATGAGTATGTTGGGAACGGGTTAAAAGTATTTTCAATAACGCTTACGCCGTATGGACCTGATGAATCTGAAGTATTAAACGGTGAGCAAAGAACGCCAACCCAAGCAACACCTCCCGAAATATCGGTTCTGGTTGATACCCAGTGCGCAAGATCACCGTTAACTGAATTTTGAAGTCTGCCGCCAAATAATTTTAACACTTTTTCGTTATCATTTAAAGTTGCATAAGGATCAGTAGATGTCCACACAAATATCTGCTGAATTGCGGTGTTAATACTATCCTGTGCATACATAGTGGCGCAGGAATTAAAAAAAGCGGTAACATAATTATTTACATTTACTGTGCTGTTTCCAAAATCCTGGAACATTTTAAAATCGCATTCAAAATATTTTCTCACAAGCTGAGGCGGCGGGTTATCGCCGGTGTTATTTTGATTGTTTCGGCCCCATGACTGACTTCTTTTATCAAATATAGGGTTTTCATCGTTAACGCCGCAGTTAAAATCTTTATGGTTTATCACTGCGCCATCGTTATAGAATACATAGTTTTCTGAATACATTGAGCTCTCACCTTTTATAGATGAAAGATTCCAGTTACCTTCGTTGTTTGAAATAACCGCCATTACAAAATCATTAAATATGCTAAGCGAAGCAAAAGACTCATTGTCCCCTTTAATAATTCCACGGTAATAAAGTCCCGGGGTATAGTTAACATAGTTTACTGTTCCGCTGCCGCTTAATGTGCCTGCTGTAAAATCATCAGTTGTTATGTTTATTTTGGTTAATTCAAGTAACATAACAGAACCGTTACCGGTTGGAATATTAAATGTAATATTTTCTTCCCTGCTGCTTAGGAGCCTGTCTCTTTGTGACTCATTCAGCTTTAAAGAAGTATAGCTTCTCAGGTAATTGGTTAATAACGAATTCATTTGCTGAGAATTGCTAAGGCTGAACAGTTCTTTTGATGGAAATGTTTTGCCTGAGTTTTTAATAGCGTTAATTTTTGCGGCAAGTGGTTTTATCTCCGGGGTTGTCTTCCCTACATGTGGTACTTCGGGGATAATAACGTTTGAATTATTGAAACCGTATAAAAATAAAACAAAACAAACTGCTGCCGCTAAAAAAGGAAGCTTTCTGTATAAACTGTAATTTTTGTTTTTCATCGCTGCTCCGGGCTGGATTAATTATTGAATTATAACAAGCAAGTTAATGAAAAGTATTTAAAAAACAAAATGTTAAATCGGATTTTAATAAATTAGCGCAGAGTCCCCTTTCGAGAGACTCTGCTTTAACAAAACTGAAAGAGGGTAATCTGAATTTTGTATCAATATATAAAAAGCTGCTTAAGATGAAGGAATCAGGTGATACTGAAAAAATATATGAAGTAAAAAAGGAGATAGAACTTTCAAGGCATATTATCAAGCGCGGCTGGCTTTTGGAAAAAGCAGGTGAACTTGAAATTATATGAGGGGAAAAAACAAAAGCAAACCCCCGAAGGAGCTTTTCGATGAATATTACTCAACGAACAAATTACATGCATTAGAGTCCCGTAAATATGCTCCCCCTTTTTTGAATCAAAGGGGGGATAAGTTTTTTGGATTAACGTTCGACGCTACTTTACCAAAATTCCCGCAGCGGGACTACTGTTAAGTAATTGGCATTACTTAATCAGCAGCATCTTTTTTGTTTGGGTAAAATCGCCTGATACCAGTTTATAGAAATACATTCCTGAAGCTAAACCACTTGCATCAAAATTTATGCTGTATGAGCCGGGCTGTAATTGCTGGTTTAGCAGAACTTTTAATTCGTTACCTATAATATCGTAAATTATAAGTGATGTGAACACACCCCATCCTTCGGACACCCCTCTCAAGAGGGGAATATTAAATAGTATTGTTGTATTTGGATTTGACGGGTTGGGATAATTCTGGCTTACGGTAAATTTATTTGGGGGGGCAATGATAACATCGCCAGCCAGCTCAAAGTATTCAAAGTTTCCGTTGTAGTCTGTTTGCTTTAAGCGGTATCGGTATGTTCCTTTGGTGAGCTTTTTATCCTCGTATAAATATCCCTTTGGCTGGGTTGTTGTACCGTTACCAGTAATGAATGCAATTTTCTTCCACCCTCCCGCTCCGCTAAGAGTGACAGTTGTTCTTTCAATATCAAAGC
>JANPBV010000336.1:0-2919 GCA_031430615.1 Ignavibacteria bacterium
CCCGTTACCGAAATTGACGGATAGGTTGATGATGCCGCGTCATTAGTAAGCCTTGTAGAGTTTCCGAAAGTTACGCCGTCATCATTTGAGCGGTTATAATAAATTTCTGTATTGCCGTCGCGGTCATCCTGCCACACAACATGAACATGGGAGTTAACTACAGAAATCTGTGGGTTTATAGATTGACCTGTCTGCGTTGTAAGGCGATATTCCGGCTCCCATGTTGTACCGTTATTAGTTGAGCGTTTATAATAAATTTCATTATCGGGATGCCGCGTATCCGTCCAGACAACATGCAAATAGTTTCCACGTGCTACTATGCAGCGGCTATTGCAGGATACCGGGTTGGGGTTAGTTGTAAGGCGCGCTTCAGGCAGCCACTGCGAGAAGCCGGAAATAGAAGTAAGTAATAATACTACAAACGATGTAATGCAGATTAATTTTACAGATTTTAATTGTTTTCCCGGTAAAAATCGGGATTTCATTTCATTCAACATTTTTTTCTCCTTTTGGAATTTAGTTTATATGTTTTGATATATTGTTAGCTAACTTTGCTGTTGTGGATCTTGCTGCACTGCTTCTTTTAATTCTTCGTAATGTTTTCTGCAGGCTGTGTTAATTACTTCTTCGGCGCTTGCTTTCATTAGTCTTTGGATCCTAGCGATCAGTTTATGCGTTTCCGGTTTCAGTCTGTATCCTCTTGGTACGGTTTTAACTCTTTTTATTCTCATCTTTAACTATCCTTGTTTACTCTTCCGGTTTTTACCGTTTTTTAGTGCACCGCTTGTGCACTTATTTATTTGCGTTGACAAAAATACATTTACACAGGCACCCAAAACAAAGAAAATACAGTGGGTACCTGACCAAATATTAAACATGTTATCAGAATATTGTTGATTATATGTAATATTTTAACAATATTAACAAAAATACCTGACCGTAATATATGAAAGAATTAAAGATAGTTCAGCTTTTAAGAACATTTTCAAAGGAAGAAACAAAGCTTTTCAGGAAGTTTGCTGAGTCTCCTTATTTTAATGAAGGCAGAAATATGTTACCGCTTATTGATGAACTTATGAAGTATTACCCCGATTTTAACCAGAGCGATTTTTCAAAAGACAAATTATTTAAAGTTATATATAAAGGGGAAAAATATGATGGGTCAGCAGCAGATAAGCAGCTATCGCGCACAGCGGGAATGGCAAAGAAATTTTTACTGCAAAGGGCATTGGAAAAACAAACTTTCATTAAGAATATTATTCATACCCGCGAATACAATGAAAGAAAACTAAATGTATTCTTTACCGAGCAGTTAAGTATAACCGAAAGTGATCTCTCAAAGGGCTCTCAGTTTGAAATAGACTTTTTTTACAATAAACTTCTTGTAGAGTCGGTTCGTTCAGATTATTATTTCCAAAACAAGGATATTAATACATATGTTGATTATTTGCTTGCAAGAAGCAATTATGCAATACTTGATTTCATGCTGAAATATATTTACAGCAAACTGGATATTAATATTTTCAGATATGAATTAAATCTTGATTTAAAAAACAGCCTGGCAGAAAAAGCCGGCGGACTCATAGACCTGGAGGGATTAATTAAGCTGGTTAAAGAATCAGGCAGCCAATACAGTTATGTTCTTGAATTCAAATATTATGAACTCAGTGCAATGCAGAACCTGAATATTGAAAGTTTCTCTTTATACAAACAAGTTGTATATCAACATCTTGATAAACTTACATGGAGCGAAAAATATAACACACTTGGCACAATGAACTCAATATGCATAATGGCAGCAAAAACAGGAAATGATAATTTTAGAAGTGAGGAGCTTGAGGTTTGCAGAAAAATGCTTGATGAAAACAGTTACGCATATAACGAAAACAGTTTTGCAAACATATCAAGATACTCTAACATCCTGTTAGCCTTTATTCAAAATAATAAAAATAATTTTGTTGATGAACTTATAGATAAATTCGGTAAAAGACTGGACCCGGAACACAGGGAAAGCATGATAAACTATAGCTATATGAATAAATATTTTATCGAAAAAAAGTATAAACAGGCATTAACCTATCATGTAAAAATAGATTACAATCACACTCTTTTAAAATTAAATGTCCGAATTCTGTTGTTGAAAATATATTATGAGCTTGGCTATATGGAAGAGTCTGAGAGTTTGATAGATACTTCGCTGAAATATTATTCTTCATTAACAAGTGTATCCCCTAGAAATCTGGAAAGGGCAATAAACCTTTCAAAATATGTAAGAAGGCTCATCAAATTAAAAGAAGCAGAAACAACTGATAAGATTAAAATGCTTTACACTGAAGTTGAGAGCATCGAAGATATCAACAGCAGATCCTGGTTATTGGAGAAAATAAAAGAAGTTATTTCTTTAATCATCCAATGATTAAGCTTATTTTACCAGCACCAGCTTCATTGTCTTTATGTTTTTTTGTCCATCGCCTTCGGCAACTATCCTGTAGAAATATACGCCGCTTGCTAGGCTTGTGCCGTTAAATTCCGCGGTATAATAGCCCGCTTCTTTGGTTTCGTTAACAAGCGAAGCTGCTTCCCGGCCTGTTATATCATAAACTTTAAGTGTTACTTTCCCGTCAAAAGGGATTTCATAATCTATCTTTGATACTGGATTTGACGGGTTGGGATAATTCTGGCTTACGGTAAATTTATTTGGGGGGGCAATGATAACATCGCCAGCCAGCTCAAAGTATTCAAAGTTTCCGTTGTAGTCTATTTGCTTTAAGCGGTATTGGTATGTTCCTTTGGTGAGCTTTTTATCCTCGTATAAATATCCCTTTGGCTGGGTTGTTGTACCGTTACCAGTAATGAATGCAATTTTCTTCCACCCTCCCGCTCCGCTAAGAGTGACAGTTGTTCTTTCAATATCAAAGC
>JANPBV010000337.1:0-29961 GCA_031430615.1 Ignavibacteria bacterium
AGTTCTTAGTCATCTTGGCAATTTCCTTGGTATGGCTTGCGCCGAATACAAATCCGGTTTTGTGGTCATTCCACCCCAATGCTTTTTCAACGACAACTTCCCAAAGGAGCTTATTTTCAACTTTTAGGAACTGAAAATCATTTGCGCCGTAATTTGATGTTAATGCAAGTACCCATACAAATTTATTTTTCCTTCGCAAAAATGGCCTTACGGAATCCTGCCCCATATATGGCTGAACAGTAATTGAATCAAACCCAAATTCATCTAAGAATGCCTGCGCGTATAGCTCGGTTGTGTTTTCAATATCACCGCGCTTGGCATCAGCAATGGTGATGAGGTTCTCAGGTATCGCAGCCATAGCCGCCCTGATAGCCGCAAAGCCTGTTTCAACCGCGCGCTCATAGAATGCAATGTTCAGCTTATACCCGCAGGCATACTCTTTGGTTGCTTCAATTACCAGGCTGTTAAATTCAGCAATTTGGTTTGTTGAGGTTTTTAAAAACTCAGGTATCTTTGTAATATCGGTATCTAATCCCACAATTAAGTGTGAGTTTGATTCCCTTAAAGCCGCTTTAAATTTTTTAGAAAAGTGCAAATTACATTAATTAGAAATTAAGAATTAACTGCCTTTGGCAGTCAGGCGAATTAGGAATTTGATATTTGTTATTTATTATTTTCTTTGACATTTCACGTTTGACATCTCACGTTTCACATTTCACGTTTATACATAATCCTTACGGTTTCTATACGCATTTAAAATTATCCCAAGCATTATCAGGTTAGAAAGCAAAAACGATACGCCATAGCTCATAAACGGCAATGGAATCCCGATAACAGGCATTATGCCCATTATCATTCCAAGATTGATGAGAATATGGAACGAAAAAATCGTAGCAAACCCAATGCAGCATATACTCAGGAATTGGTTCTTACATATATATGCAATGTGTATAGTTTGCCAAATTAAGATAAGAAAGAGCAGTACAACTGCAAATGAGCCTATGAATCCAAACTCCTCGCCAACCATACAGAAAATAAAATCAGTCCACTGTTCAGGGATATATTTCAATTGTGTTTGTGTGCCTTGCAAAAAGCCTTTACCTGATAAACCGCCTGAACCGATTGCAATTTTTGATTGTATTACATTATATCCTGCACCCAATGGATCAGATTCAGGATTGAACATACTCTGTATACGTTTTTGCTGGTAGGGCTGAAGTTTACTATAAATCATATTGACGGAAAATCCCGATGCGATTGATATACATATCATAACAACAGATATCAGAATGTTCTTTTTAAAGACCATCATCATGGCTATAATAAATATCACCGCCGCGACAAAATACCACGTACCAAGGAATGCGCATATAGCGGTAATTGCCGGCGCTACAATGAAAAACATTATATAATTCGGCATACCAGCCCAGTAAAGTACAGGCAGTAAAAGGAAAAGGAATACCAGCGTTGTACCCATATCAGGCTGAAGCATAATTAACGCTACTGGAATAAGACAAATTCCGACAGCATACATAAAATCACGAAACTTTGTTACATCAGCTTCTTTGTTCTTATTTGAAAGAAAATACGCCAGGGCAAGTATTGTCGCTACCTTGGCGAATTCCGATGGCTGTATACCAAATCCTCCCAAACTGAACCAGCTTGTTTGTCCCTTGATCTTTTTCCCAAGAAAAATAACAGCTATAAGCATAATGAGCACAATCACATAAATAATATAAGAGGACATTGAAATATATTTTGGAGGTGTGTACATAATGGCAAGTACTATTATGATACCTATACTGGCTGAAATAAGTTGTTTAGTAAAATTCCCGGAGACCTGCTCATTGCCAAAAGTAGCGCTGTATATAGCAATAAGCCCGAACGTTATGAGTCCCAACGCCGAGAAGAAAACTACAAAATTAAACCTGTCAAAAATTTTAGCCTGCATTTATAATATTATTTTTATCTCTCACCAAATGTATCTCTTATTTCTGTTTCATCCGCTAAACCAAGCAGATATCTTAAAATAATTCTCTGCGCAATTGGCGCGGCTACTGTTGCGCCAAACCCTGCATTTTCAACCATAACACAAATTGCGATCTTCGGATCATCTGCAGGAGCATAAGCTATGAACCATGAGTGATCCTGTCCATGCGGATTCTGCGCTGTACCTGTTTTACCTGCTATCATAACATCACTTGTCCTGATCGATCTTGCTGTTCCGTTTCCGTTTACAACAAGGTACATTCCCTTTTGGATAATTTTAAAATAATCTTTGTTAATAGCTACATCATGTTTTTTATACTGGATAGGTGTTAGCTCTCCCGTTAACGGATTTTTAAGCGCGCGTACAAGATGCGGCTGCAGGAAAACCCCGGAGTTTGAAAGAATTGATGTATATAAAGCCATTTGGAGCGGTGAAACACCAAGCTCACCCTGCCCGATTCCTAAACTTACTACATAGCCCTCTGTCCACCCTTTAGGACCGTATCTCTTATTATAGTATTCACTTGAAGGAAGCAATCCTTTTGTCTCTTCGGGAATATCTATGCCTGTTTTATTTCCAAAGCCGAGCATTTGCCCATATTTATTCCAGTTATCAAGCCCGATCCTTAACACAAGTTTATAGAAGAATACGTTTGAAGAATGTTCTATTGCTGTTGGAATTGTAATTGAGCCAAATGCGCCATGATCTCCGAATACTTTATCTCCAAACCTGAAACTGCCTTCACATGGTATGGTTGAGTTAGGTTTCATAATGCCTTCCTGAAGAGATGCCAATGCAGAAACCATTTTATATGTAGAGCCAGGCGGGTATTTTGTCTGTGTTGCCCTGTTAAAGAGCGGGTGTTTTTTATCAGTGTTTAAAGTTGTCCATATCTCGGGCGAGAGTTTCCCGCTGAAATAGTTAAGGTCGTAATCGGGTTTACTCACCATGCATATTATCTCACCTGTCTTTGGATCCATTGCGACAATTCCACCTGTTCTTCCTTCTAAAAGTTTCTCGGCGTATTTCTGAACCTCTGCATCTACGCTTAATATCAGGTCATATCCGCTTACAGCTTTTACATCATTTTTACCGTCGTTTAACTGCCCCACTTCTCTGCCTTTATTATCCTGAAGTATGAATTCAAATCCTTTTTCACCTCTCAGGTAATTTTCATATCCCGCCTCAAGTCCGGTGGTACCAATCAGATCACCCTGTTTGTAATAATCAGTAGTCTGCTTTTTCAAAATACCTTCGGATACTTCTTTGGTATAGCCTATTATGTGTGAGCCTCTGAAATCAGTTGGATAAAGCCTGATGGGGTCTATACTGTAATCTACACCTTTTAAAATTTCACGGTTCTCTTCTATGAAAGAAATTATCCTGAAATCAACATCACGCATTATCCTTGTGGGAAGAAAGCGGTTGGTGCCTTCAATTTTTTTGAGTTCACTTTTTAAATAATCGGTTTCTATGCCAAGCATACCGCAAACCATGGGTATGCTGTTAGTATCAAACTCTTTTTTGGTTACAGTAACACTGTATGAGGGTTTATTATCTACAAGCAGCCTGCCGTTTCTATCAAAAATCAAACCGCGGGCGGGAGTGGTTATAATAGTCTTAACGGAATTGCGTTCAGCATCCTTATCGAACTTTTCGGGATTGATAAGCTGTAACTGCACAAGCCTGCCGCCAATTATCAGGCAGATAACCAGCGAAAATACATAATAGAAATTTTTTCTTTTGCTGAGATCCATTAAATAGATGAGTTATTCAAAAGTTACCTTGCAAATCTTCTTCTTCTTGCAAAAATAACCGGGAAGATGCTGAATAATGCCGTATAAACTGTTGTAGGTACTATATATCTTAATAGAATGTCAAGGAACACTAAATTCGTTCCCTGGAAGTAAAACAAAAAATAAACTGAATTATTGATAAGCGAGCAGAATGTAACTATCAAAATAAAAATATAGCTGTTTAAATATCTTTCCATTTTGGTATCATCATGAAAGAACCCTGTTACAAAACCAGATATGGTTTTTGTGAGCGCCATTAAGCCAATAAAAGAGAAACTGAAGATATCCAGTATAAGACCTGAAAGAAACCCTGAAATACTGCCTGTTATCTTACCGCGTTTTATTCCAACATATACCAAACCTATCAGAACAAGATCAGGAGTAATTTTAAATTCAGTAACATCAATAAAATTGATAACTGTTTTCTGAATTAATATCAGAACAAGAAGCATCCCCGCGTATTTAAGATATTCAATCATCTAATCTATATAATCATTAAAAATAATATTCATGTTTTATTTTGATTTTTCCAGATATTTCTTTTCAAGGTCTTTTCTTTCATCATCAGAAAGATACTTTAGAACAAAAACTTCTTCAACCGTTTGGAAATTCACAAAGCACTCAACTTCAATATTCTTAAATAAATTATCAATAGTGTTATCGGTTGTTACAAAGCCAATTGGTATCCCTGAAGGGAATGAATTGCTGTACTCTGATGTCATAAGTATATCACCTACTTTTACATCAGCGCTTTTTGAAACATTCTTCATCCTTACCTTACCTTCGCCATCCCATGAAATAATTCCATCAACCCTCGATCTCTGGTCTTTAGTACTGACCTTTAGGTCCTTGTTCAATAATATCTGCGCTATACTGTAACTTCCGCTTGTTGCGACAATTTTACCGACCAGTCCCCTATCAGTAATTACAGGCATACCTATTTTAACGGAATCATGCTCCCCTACATTTATTGTAATATTGTTCCTGGTTTGTATGAGTGTCTTGCCGATTATCTTTCCTGTAACTACGCGGTAATTTGTGCGCTGTTTAAACTCAAGCATCTGGTTGAGACGCAAATTTTCAAGCTTGGCTTCTTTTAGCAGGCTTAATTCTTTGGATAGATCTATATTGGTTTCACGCAGGGTTTTATTTTCACGCTCAAGCTCAAAAATATTAGGTATAATTGAAAAGCCGTTCTGAACCACGCCAATTACATTTACCGCAACTACCCTTATGAATCTTATCTGGATATTATCATTCTGGAAAATAAGTAAAAGGCTGAAAATTACGAGAGCTGAAAATATTATGTATTCTTTAAGATTCCCTAAATATGAAAGAAGGATCTTCATTAATTGGAGTGGAGTGTTAATTTGTTAATGAGATTTAAAATGAGAATCTAGCTTTGGTGCTTTGATGAGATTGCTTCGTCGCTTCGCTTCTCGCAAAGAGTATCTTTTTGCGAGCGAAGCGTGGCAATCTCATTAATTTCCGGTCTATCTATGGGATATTTCGCCTGACTGCCTCAGCAGTCGCTTACGCTCCTCAATATTGAGGTTAATACTTTTTGCTCTTAATCAGCACTTTCGAGAACTTTTGCAGGTCTTCGAGTACTTTGCCGGCGCCGCGTACAACTGCCGTTAAGGGGTCTTCGGCAACGTGTACAGGCAGATTGGTCTCAAGCCTTATACGTTCATCAAGTCCTTTAATTAAAGCGCCGCCACCGGAGAGCATGATGCCCCTATCCAGTATATCGGATGCAAGCTCAGGCTGCGTGTTTTCCAGAGCTACTTTGATGGCTCTTATCATCTGGTTGACAGGATCGCTAAGCGCTTCGCGTATTTCTATTGAGCTTACCTCTGTCATTTTAGGCAGACCCGAAACTAAGTCACGTCCTTTTACTTCGATTATCACTTCTTCCTTAAGAGGCATAACGGAACCAACCTGACATTTAATTTCTTCAGCAGTTCTTTCACCAATTAAGATGTTGTAATTTTTCCTGAAGTATTCAACAATTGAAATATTTAATTCATCACCTGCAACACGTATTGATGCGCCGTTTGCAATTCCCGAAAGTGAAATGATAGCAATTTCAGTTGTACCGCCGCCGATATCAATTATCATATTCCCTACGGGTGATGATACATCCAAACCAACACCTATTGCAGCAGCCATTGGTTCAGCAAGTAAATAAACTTCTTTTGCTCCTGCATGTTCTGCTGAATCACGCACTGCGCGTTTTTCAACTTCTGTAATTCCGCTTGGCACGCAAATTACAACACGTGAGCTTGGGAAAATACTTGAGTGAACTTTTTTGATAAAGGCGCGTAACATTCCTTCGGCAATTTCAAAATCAGCTATAACACCATCACCCATCGGGCGAATTGTTTTAATTCCCTTGTGGGTTTTTTCGTGCATCTGTTTTGCTTCGTGACCGACAGCGATTATTTTCTTTGTTGTTTCATCGAATGCTACAATGGATGGTTCGTTGAGAATTATTCCTTTGCCTTTTATGTAAATAAGCGTATTTGCAGTGCCAAGATCAATTGCAATATCAGCTGATAAAAATCCGAATAAAGCCATTTAGTGAGGTATCCTAAAAAATTATATTTATAAAATGAAAATTTAAATGTTTATGCCTAAAAATCGTAAAACCAATTTGCAAATATAAGGTTTAATTTTATTTATTTAAGTGAACTTATTTATACTTTTTTAAAGTTTTTTCTGACTTAGTGCCTGAAATGCCTTACCCCCGTTAAAACCATAGCCAGCCCGTGTTCGTTGGCAGCTTGTATGACTTCTTCATCCTTAACTGAGCCGCCCGGGTGGATAACTGACTTAGCCCCTGCCTTAGCAGCCTCTATAACACCATCAGGGAAGGGGAAAAATGCATCTGAAGCTACTGAGCAGCCTGCAAGGTCATGCCCGAATCTCTTGGCTTTATTTACTGCAAGCATGGATGAATCAACCCGTGATGGCTGTCCCCCGCCGATACCTAATGTCTGTCCGCCTTTTGCATAAATTACAGCGTTTGATTTTGTATGCTTGCAGACCTTCATAGCAAATATCATATCTTTCATTTCATCTTCACTAGGTTTTCTCTCTGTAACGGTTTTCATTTCCTTCTCGATAACAACTATATCATTTACATCCTGCACAAGCAAACCGCCTGTTACTGATTTAAGCTCCATTGCATTTGAAAGTACTGGTCTTGTGAATTTTATTACCCGCCTGTTCTTCTTTTTGTATAGAAAGTTGAGAGCATCTTCATCATAATCAGGTGCTATTACAATTTCTGTAAATATCTTATCAATTTCTTCCGCGCATGATAAGTCAAGTTTTCTGTTTACAATTACTATTCCCCCAAATGGTGAAACTGTATCAGTTGAAAATGCTTTTATGTATGCATCTTTGATATCACTGCCAACTGCAACACCGCATGGATTTGTATGTTTTAATATCGCACATGCAGGTTCGGTGAATTCATTGATGAGACCATACGCCGCATCAATATCAATAATATTTATGTATGAAAGTTCTTTACCATGAAGCTTCTCGAAAATTTCCTGGAAACCTTTTTCACCAACATTATACAGCATACTACGCTGGTGTGGATTCTCGCCATACCTTAATTCTTCATACCCTGAAAAATAAATATCAAATATTCCGCTCTTCTGTCCGCTAATACGCCTGAAATAATTTGCAATACTTATATCGTACGATGCAATGTATTCAAATGCATCTGCCGCAAGAAGTTTATTGATATCTTTTACGCCTTTTAATGATTCAATATATATTTCATACTGATTAGGGTCAACAAGCACGCTTACACTATTAAAATTCTTTGCGGCTGCCCTTATGAGTGATACTCCGCCAATATCTATCTGTTCAATAGCCTCAGCATCAGTACATGCCGGGTTGCTTATGGTTTGTTTAAAAGGGTATAGACTCACACAAACGAGGTCAAAAAGCTCAAAACTGTGCGTTTTTACTTCATTTAAGTGGTCCGGGTTTGACTTATCAGCAAGAATTCCCGCAAATATCAGGTGCTGTAGGGTCTTGACTCTGCCTCCCAAAACTTCGGGAGACTTTGTAATATCCTCAACGGTTTTAATTGCAATACCACTCTCTTTTAGCAGCTTCGCTGTCCCGCTTGTTGATACTATTTCAAATCCCAGGGTTACAAGCTCTTTTGCAAACTCGACTACTCCTGTTTTATCATAAACGCTTATTAAAGCTCTTTTCATTGGTTGATTAGAAATTAAATTGTTTCATTTGGTTAGAGATTGCTTCCTTCCTCCCGCTCCGCAGGTTTAAGGCGTGGCGTCGCTATCGCTCCTCGCAAACTTTTGCGAGCGAAGCGTGGCAATCTCATAAATGGATTCCCGCCTTCTCGGGAATGACACTTAGACTATCGTTACCTTATTATTCCTTACCTTAATTCTTTTCTCTTCAAAAAGTTTTATTGCATCAGGGTATAACTTATGCTCGGCCAGTAAAACTCTTTTTTGCAATTTCAACGCATCATCACCCGGCATAACTTTTACTTCACGCTGTTTTATGATTGCGCCTGAATCATAGACTTCATTTACAAAATGAACAGTCGCTCCGGTAATTTTTTCTTTAGCCTTCAAAACTGCTTCATGAACATGGATGCCGAACATTCCATTACCGCCAAATTTTGGAAGCAGCGCAGGATGAATATTAATTATTTTGTTAGGGAATTTTTTTATTACCTTTGGACTCAGCATCTTCATATATCCTGCAAGAAGAATGAGATCAATTTTATATTCTTTTAGTATATCAAGAATATTTTTTGTTAATTCCATTTCAGTTTTGAATAACTTTTGCGACAGATGTATAAAAGGGATATTAAATTTTGCTGCAGTTTCTAAAGCGCCTGAGGATGAATTATTACTTATGACAAGAACTATCTTAGATCTTATTGACCCTAAGAGTGACGCGTTAATAATTGCTTTTAAGTTTGAGCCGCTGCCTGAGGCAAAAACACATAATTTCAAACCCAATGTGAACGGAATTTTATTGATTTTAAGCAAAAATAAGCATAAATGTATAAAGAATCAATTAATTTATTGCTAAATTTGAACAAAATCCATATATTTGTAATCTTTAATATCATATTATACAAGAACAGGACAAAATAGCATGAAAAAGGGAACGCACCCAAAGTATATGAAATGTGACGTAATTTGCAACTGTGGTGAAAACCGCGGCGTTTTATTCACAACACGCTCAACAGAAGCTCAGATAAAAGTGGAAATTTGTTCACTTTGCCATCCGTTTTTCACAGGCAAACAGAAATTAGTTGATAGCGCAGGACGTGTTGAGAAATTCAACAGGAAATTTGCAAAGAAAAGAGCTGTTACAGCTGATGTTGTTAAAACTGAAGAAGCAGCTTCTTAATTCATATTTACTACGGTAAACTGGCTTTTAAAAATTACAATTATTTTATGATCCTCAAATTACAATTCAAATTATGAATATATGTATATTTGAGGATTTTTTTATTTCACGGCTTGCACCCTTAAATTACTTAAGACATACATCCAAGCTTATCTGCGGCGCTGATACACTACAGGAAAAAATTGTAAATTACTTCCCCGGTAAGGTTAGTTTAACTCTTCACGCAAGAAAATATATCGCAGATTACTGCCGTGAGAAATTCCCAAAAGCAAAAGTAAATGAGCTTGCTGAGAGTGAATATATTTTCTTCAACTCAAGGGTATTATTCAACGCAGAAAATTTAAAGACCATTACAAAACTTTTTAAGAAAGAAAACAATACCGCTATCATTCAGGATAAAGCTGTTTTAGCTTTTCACCTTACCAAAGAAAAAGTTTTGAAGTACAGGGAAATTATAAATAATGATGACAATAACCTTGTATCTTATGCTGATGTTGAATGGCTTAACCTGAGGAAAATTGAAGCTGATAATTACATATTGATTAATAATCAATCTGACCTGATACTTTATAATGAAGAACAACTGCACTATGACCTTGATAAAGCAATTAAGGGCAAGAAAAAGCTGCATATTGGCAAGAAATGTAAAATTGCCAAAAGCGTTGTGTTAGATACATCCGGCGGTAAAATATATATTAATGATAATACAGTAATTGAACCGTTTACTTATATAAAAGGACCGGTTTACATTGGCGAAAATTGTACAATACGCTCAGGCTCACAGATATACGGACCGGTTTCAATAGGTGGTCATAGCAAGACGTCAGGCGAAATTACTTGCTCTATACTGCATTGGTATGTGAATAAACAGCATTACGGTTTCCTTGGGCATTCATACTTATCTGAATGGGTGAACCTTGGCGCGGGTACAACAACAAGCAACCTAAAGAATAATTATTCAAAGATAGTTTTGAACATAAATGATGAAAAGATCAATACAAATTCCATTTTCCTTGGAAGCATAATTGGCGACCATACTAAAACAGGCATTAACACAATGCTTAATACCGGAACATTGGTTGGGGTATCTGCAAATCTATACGGCGCGGGTTACCATAATAAAGTAATAAACTCTTTCTCGTGGGATGATTCAACCGCAAATAATAATTTTGCTTATGAGCTTGAAAAAGCAATCAGTACAGCTAAGACAACAATGAAAAGAAGGAATGTGGATATGACCAAAGCCTATGAGAAAATGATGCGGCATGTTTATGAGAAGAAGGATGAGAACCCGATATAATAAATCCCCCTTGTAAAGGGGGACGATATTTATAATATATATTTTGCCACAATTTAAAGAAAAATAGAATACTTCGTTAAATTTAAATGGGGATTTGAAAATTCTTTTTTTAACAAATAAATTCAACTTTAAAATTTATTTTGTGGATTCTTCACTTCGTTCAGAATGGAAAAATATGAAAATCTCAGCAAAGACAAAAAAAATAATTGAAGAGCTTTACGTGTATTCAGGCAATAAGCTTAAGAATGTTCCTGAGCTTATGAATTTAATTGAGATTGCCGGTGTTTCAGAAAAAGATAAATTGTTTTATGACCTGCAGTTCACAGCAAAATACTTAAACGGTTTGGGTAAGATACTGCAAAGCAATGCTGTTTTATCAAACCCTAAGAAGCCCGGCACAAACGGAAATCCGGAGCCTGATGCTGATGAAGCCCGAGCTAAAGTAATGGCTGAATATAAAACCAATATGATGAAATTCACAAAGTACCTTAAAGATCTGCTGCTTGAAGCTGATGAGACAACACGCAAGGATATAGAAGAAAAATATTTAACACTATCCAGAACAGCAATGGTGAATTTAACAACTCTGGTATATGACCTTAGCTGGCTGAAAAGGTATAATAACAGTAAAAGGTAAAAAATTACAGTTATAGAGAAAATACTAATAGAAAAAGGACAGTCATTTGAATGAATATCCTTTTAATTATGAAACAATCCGTAATTCAACCTCACCCCAACCCGCCTGACTGGTGCAGTTCTCCTAATAGTATAGGGGCAGGTTAAAATTAATTATCCGACTATATTTATCCGCCTATAGCTTCCAATACTTTAAAATCAGGTTCTTCCATCTTAGAAAAGCTGTAACGTTTTTCGATTGCGGCGCGGTTAATTTCATCAAGCACGCTTATCATCATATCATATTTAGCTTTCCTGTGAAACTTAAGTATCATTATCATATCCTTATTGGTAGTTCCCCATCCTTCGAGGTACTGTTTCATCTGCTCAAGATTTACTTTTATAGGCTGATCCTCGGTACCATCTGATTTTCCTTTGGATAGACCTATATTACCTTTTTCAGAGATACGCACATACACAACATTACCCATATCCACTTTAACAATATCAATCTTTTCATCGCCCTTGGGCAGATTTATCTGCATAACCTGCGGCTGGTTCAATGTTGATGTCATGATAAAGAATGTGAGCAAAAGCATGATAACGTCAACATAAGGCGTCATATCTATATGAAACCCTACGCGTTTGCGGTTCTGCCATTTATTCTTTTTCCGGCCCCGCTGCTCGCTGCCGCCATCGGCTTGATCTACACTTGCCATTATAAATTTCTCCTATATCTATTTTGTTCAGCAAAATAGATTAATACTGATATTTATTAACTTTGTTAAATAGTTAAATTAACTTCTGTAATCTTACTGAGTTACTTCTTTTCTTTTTCGTCCGTTTCAAGATCGGTCACAAATGCGAACCTGGTATTCTTAGTTTCCTTCAGAATTTCCATTAGATCCTGAACCACACCTATATCTGCTTCTTTATCACCTTTAACAACAATTCTTAGATCTTTACCAACATTACTTTTAGAGGATAGCCTGAAATCGATCAAAAGTTTCTTGAACTTTTCTCTATCCTTAAAAGCGATAATTGGCCGTCTCATTTGCCCCTTATCATTCAGGTTAGCGGGATTTGTCCAGCCGGGCTGAGTTGTGCTATCAGGATGATATGCGGCAAGTCCAATAGGATCGCCAAGCACATCTTCCCTTACTTTGATATTATCAACATCGGCAAATATATCGCCGAATTTATTGATAACAAGCGTCATCACATTCCTCTCAGGCAGTTTTGTTGTATCGTTGCCTGAGTTTGGAAGCTTAACCTGAATATCTTCCGCTAATTCCGCTTTGAACTGAGCTGTTAAAATAAAGAAGGTCAATATAAGCATGATAACGTCGACATATGGCGTCATATCTATAGCTGTTGCCGGGCGTCTGCGTTTTTTGACTGCTGACATATTATTCTACCTTTTTATACTTTTTTTTCTGTAAAAAATTTCTTCTAAATTGAATCTCTTTTCTTCGCTTATATCTTACTTAGATTTAACAGTCAATATCTGCATAATATTGTAAGTAGCTTCATCTATCATATAAGTGAAGTTACTAACTCTTGTAGCAAAGTAGTTATAACCAATAATAGCAACAATAGCTCCAAAGATACCGAACGCTGTATTGATAAGCGCCTCGGATATACCTGTTGAAAGCTCAGTAGCGTTAGGTGTACCTGCTGTTGCAAGCGCCTGGAATGAACGTATCATACCAAGTACTGTTCCAAACAGACCCACAAGCACTGATATTGAGGCAATTGTTGAAAGCGCTACAAGATTTCTTTCTAAAAGAGGTACTTCAAGCATCATCGCTTCTTCAATTGCTCTTTGAACTTCAGCCATTTTCTTTTCGCTGTCTATTGGATCATTTTTCACGATGTTGTACCTTTCTAATGCAAGCCGCAGGACATTAGCCAGCGAACCCTTTTGCTTATTGCACTCTGCAATTGCTCCATCTATATCATTATCCATAACCAGGGTCTGGACTTTTTTAACAAACGGTTCAATAGCTCCGCGGCCTTTAGCTTTGCCAAGAGAGAGCTGTCTTTCTATAATGAAAGTAATTACCATAATACTAATGGTCATAAGCACAATTACAACCGGCCCGCCCTTATATATCTGACCGAAAACATTAACAGGTGTTCCTGCTACAACATCTCCACCTTTGAAATTATTAGCGCTGCCGAATACAAAACTAAATACGGCATACGATACCACAAATGCAACAACAAGGACGACTGTAATAAAAACGGATTGTTTCATAGTTAAGTTATTCCTCCAATAGATTATTGAGTTTCATTAATTTTTCTTATGCTGAAAATGACGCAACAGCTTCTATTTCCGATGGGTAGGTATCGAATATGAGACTGAGCTTTGTTATTACAAATAAATTTTCTATATTTTTATTTAACTGGCAAAGTTTTACCTTACCTTCTCTTTTTGTATAATTTGCGTGAGCCGAAATAAGAACACCTAATGCAGAACTGTTTAAGTACGATACTTCACCCAGATCAATAACAAGTTTCAGGTTTGCAGCCTCAGATAACTTCTTTATATTATTCTGAAGTTCATCAGTTTCATCTCCGCCTACAAAATTCCCTTTCAGCTTTAATACCGCAATTTTCCCATCCTGTAAAGATGACTCTTTAATGTGTGAACTCATATTATATTGTAGTAAATATTATTAATTTGGATTGTATATGGCAAAGATAAACCGATTTTTTATTATTTGCAATCAAATATTGATGTTTATTACATAATTTTAAAGAGAATAAATACTACCCAATTAGTAAATTTAATTACTTAATAATAGTATGAATCCAAAAATCAAAAATTTTAGCCCTCTTATTTAAGAACTTCCAGTATTTTCTGGTTAATTTCACTGATACTTCCTATTCCATATATATCAAAAACTGCTGATTTCTTGCTATAATGCTCCTTTACAGGCGCCGTTTGATCTCTATAAACTTTCAGCCTGTTTTTGATTGTATCCTCGGTATCATCTTTTCTGCCGCGCCCAAGCATTCTCCTAACAAGCTCATTATCATCAAGTTTTATATTTATCACCTTTGCGGAATCATATCCCAAAGAGGTCATTATTCTATCTAACTCTCTAGCCTGCTCTATTGTTCTGGGAAAGCCGTCTAAAATAAAGCCTCCTTTGGCATCATCCATAGAAATTGCCTCTTCTATTATACCAATCATTACATCATCTGAGACCAGGTTGCCGGAATCCATAACTACTTTAGCTTTTAGACCAAGAGGAGTGCCCTCTGTGACAGCTTTGCGTAATATCTCACCCGTAGAAAGATGCTTTAAATTCAGTTTTCGAGCAATAAGAACAGATTGAGTACCTTTGCCCGCCCCGGGGGGTCCAAGTATTATCAAGTACATTATAGATAAACAGTAACTTAGTAAATTTATGTTTGGAAATTCTTCAAATTTAGTTAAAAATATATTAAAAGAAACTGTTTAAAAAATACAAAATCAAAAGACAAACACGAATTTCACTAATTTCGCGAATTAAGTTTTTATGTGTAAAGACAAAAGATAAAATCAAAAGACTGCAAAACTTTCAAAAAACGCTACGCCTTAAAACCACGGAGTGGGAGGAAGGAAAGTCGTGGCAAGAAACGCAGAAAACGAAAATCAAGGCTTACAAAAGGCGAAAATCAAAACAAAAAACAGCCACGAAGACACAAAGAAAAGCAAAGCAACAGCTTTTCAACCGCCAAGAACGCAGAGGGCGCAAAGGCTAAAAGAAAAGCAAATCAAAAGCTTTCAACCAAACTTTCAAAGAGCGAAAGTCAAGGACACAATGAAAAGCAAAGCAAAAGCATTCACCAAATATTCAACAAGCGAAAGTCAGGATCAGAAAGGGACACAAAGATTTTAACATACTCTCAATTCCCAACGGATACGCTGTCCGAAAATTGGTGAGGGGTTCGGTTGTTAGATACATTTTTTATCAAACAAACGCTGCACTGTAATTCTAACTTGTTTTGGGCAGAAATCGGGCGCTGTCCGAGGATTCGATTTGCCATGCCTGTGGCATGCAGGCTTTCCGGTGATTCATTGTATTGTCCGGTGATTCGGTTTGCTTAGATATGAGTATCATTCTCACCCTTGCTAAAAAATTTGGTTACATCATCCCTTGTAACATTTGGCGCAAAGTAATGGACTGCGTGATAAACATCATCAAGGTCATAGCCGCCGTTTAGGGGCTTGTTTTCATTGCGCTCTGGATCGCTTTCAAGCAGGCTCTTGCGGATACCTTCGAGCTGTTTTAAGGCGGCAGGAGATATTCTATTCCCGCGCTTAACATGCTCCATTTCATTTATAAGGATAGTCTCCATATCAAAATGGCAACTCTCCAGTATGTTTTTACCGCCACTTGAGGCAGAATATATAATGTGACTGAAGCAATCCTTAATAACACGGCTTGAAGAATTATAGATTTTGCCTGCAAGATTAATTTTAACCAGGCGTTGGGGGTCGATGAAATTGATCATTGAAAGCCTGTAAAATAAACGACTGATGTTACCTTTAAAAACTACAGGTTCATCTTCGGATATTAACTTAATAAAATTACTTTCCTCAAGGAGCCTGGCTGATGTTTCGCTATCTGCATATTCAACTAAAGGTGTAATGCCGCTTATGTTTTTACCTGATGCGAGCAATACCTTAATCTTATAAATGCGGTAAGATGTGTAACGGAAGCCAAGCTCGAGTGACATGGTTTTGGAAATATGCCTTATGGTTTTACCTTTACTTACCATATCACTAACCAAAGCAATTTCTTTTTTGCTGATTATAATTTGACGGCTTTTGCTCTCATATTTTTTATACCCGCCGGGAACAGCTTTACCAAGCTCTGCATACACAGTAGTGCGTGAAATATTGTACCGTTTCATGATATTGCCAAATACCCGGCGGTATTCCTCATGGAATTTTTCGCGGTTAATGCCCTTAAGCATGATAATATCATCGTGAAGCAATTGGTTGAATTGTTTCAAGTTTATACCTCACCCCCAGCCCCTCTCCTAAAAGGAGAGGGGCGAGGTTCATTTAAGTTTATGAAATTATTTAATTTAAGAAAAATAAGTTGGTTTATATGCATTATGCATATGCTATAATATAATATATGCTAATGGAATATGCAAGTGAAAAATATGAAACGAGAAATGTCAAACCTTCCTTCCTCCTGCTTCGCGGTTTTAAGGCATGGCACTCCGTGTAACAAGGCGTGACCAAAAGCGCAGAAAGCGAAAGCCAAGGACACAAAGAAAGGCCAAAAAATAACCGCAAAGAACGCAAAGTACGCCAGGGAACAGAAAAAACTTTCACCACATAGGCACTAAGGACACTCAGAAGTTTTCTTGACTGCAGAAGACAGCTAACCCCGTAACTGCGGAGCAGTCGTAGGGGGTGGAATGTTGATAGATTGATGAATCCCAAAAATCACAAACCCCGTAGGGGTGACATAGTAATAACCGCCAAAAGCGCAAAAAAACGAAAGTCAAGGGCACAAAGAAAGGCAGAAACATAACCGCAAAGAACCATGCCAAAGGCTGGCAGGCGCAAAGGCAAAAAAATCAAAAGATTTCAACATAGAGGACATAGAGTTCACAGAGAAAAGCAATAATGTGTAAACACAAAAAAAAACAAAAGACAGCACACTTTCCTGAAATCGAACTAAAAAGTAGCCAGGAGCAGAAAGAAAACAAAATCAAAAGACAAACACGAATTTCACTAATTTCGCGAATTAAGTTTTTATGTGTAAAGACAAAAGATAAACTTAAAAGAATGCAAAACTTTCAAAAAACGCTACGCCTTAAAACCACGGAGTGGGAGGAAGGAAAGTCGTAGCAAAGTCACAAAGGCTCAAAGAAAAGAAAATCAACAGCTTTTCAACCGCCAAGAACGCAGAGGACGCAAAGGCAAAAAAATCAAAAGATTTCAACATAGAGGACATAGAGTTCACAGAGAAAAGCTATAATGTGCAAACGCAAAAAACAAAATCAAAAGACAGCGTGCTTTCTTGAAATCGAACTAAAAAAGTAGCCAGAAAGTCGTGGCAGAGGACACAGAGAAAAGCAAAAACATAACCGCAAAGAACGCAAAGAGCGCGAAGGCACAATAAACTTTATCCCGCTAGCGGGATTTCCTCCCGAGTACTCGGGATAAAATCAACACCCCGTAAATCGGGGAAAAAATTTGCGTATTTGGAATAATTATGTATGGGGGAATGTTAAACATTGAATTTTACTTCATCAATATGTAAATTGAGCGATTATTTTAATAACTATATATATAGGAATCGTTAATGAAAGCTAAATTCTTAACCTTCATCGTTTTGGCAGTATTCGTAGCAGCGGCAATTGTTCTTCCTTCATGCGGTAAAAAGGATGAAACAACCACAACTACTCAGGATACTAACAAAACAAACCAGCAGCAGCTAACCGAGCAGAAAAATACTGAGCAGCAAACCGTAAAAAAAGATTCCGTAAAGACTGACGATAAGAAAAAAGAAGAAGATAAAAAGAAGGAAGAAGAGAAGAAAAAGGAAGAAGAGAAGAAGAAAGAGGAAGAGAAGAAAAAGGAAGAAGAAAAAAAGAAAGAGGAAGTAAAGAAGGAAGAAGGTCCATCGGTTGATTTTGCCGCAATATTCCCGAAGAAATGCGCTAAGTGCCACGGTAAAGATGGCACCGGTAAAGTTGAAGGTGTTCCAAATTTAACACAGGGCGATACAAAAGGAAAAAGCCTTAACCAGCTTAAGACAATTATAGAAAACGGCAAAAAAGGTAAGACTGATGATGATGAAGATATGCCGTCATTTAAAGGTAAATTAACCCCGGAAGAAATTGACGCAGCGGCTAAGTATGTTAAAGGCTTGTAATTCAATTAATAAATAACAAATAGCAAATAACAAAAAAGAAATTATATGGATCCGTCGCTTGCGCTCAGGATTTAAATCCCGCCAGGGCGGGACTGCGAAAACCCTTCGGGTTTTCTTGAAGGCAAGAATAAATGAATAAATATAAATTAACATATACTTTAACATAAAGGAGATCAAATAAAATGATGACACCGGAGAAGCTTACAAAAGAATTAGACAGGATTCTTGAAGAAAAGAGCATACTTAAACATCCGTTCTACCAGAAGTGGAATGAAGGCAAGTTAACAATTGGCGAGCTTCAGGATTACGCGAAGCAATACTACCATTTTGTTAAGCACTTCCCCATGTTTGTAAGCTCAGTTCACTCAAACTGCATTGATACCGAAACACGCAAAATGCTTGTTGAAAACATTGCAGATGAAGACGGATTTAAAACAGGTATTAGTGACCATCCCACATTATGGATGAACTTTGCAAATTCATTGGGCGTAAGCGCTGATGAAGCAGAAAATGTTAAAGTGGTTGATGAAGTGAAAAATTCAATCCAGGGATTTTATAACCTGTGCAGGAATGAAGATTACCGTGTAGGACTCGCGGCTTTATTCGGCTATGAAAAACAGATCCCCGAAGTATCACAGGTTAAGATAGACGGCTTAAAGAAATTCTATAATATAGATAGCGATAAAGCATTAGAGTTCTTTGCTGTTCACCATGAAGCTGATATTTATCACAGTAAATCAGAGCTTGATGCAATAATTGCAGGCTGTAAGACACAGGAAGACCAGAACAAGGTTCTTGAAGCTGCTGAAAAATCAGCCGGCTTATACTGGCAGATGCTTGATGGTGTGTATGTGAATTAGTGACCCCACCCTAAAACACCTGACTGCTTTGGCAGTTCCCCGAAGGGGAGGGAATTGGAAAATTGCTTTTGTAGAGACGACCCTGCGGGTCGTCTCTTTTTTTATGCCAATGATCTATCAATTTTCATTATATATGTTCGATACCTACGGCATCGAAAAATCATGAAATGCTATCTACCAATATTCAATCCCTACGGGATTGTTTTTTTAAAAATAATTACAAAATCTGATGACCCCAGAGGGGTCAAATGTTGGTAGATACGTATAAAAAATATAATCCGATGCCGTAGGTATCGAACGTGAATATCAATTTTGGAATAAACCCGATACGTCATTGCACGTATTCCCAAGTTGTTGATGTTGACACCAACGACTGGATAATCACAAAGTAAAATAACAGTTGCTTCTTGTAGAGACGTCCCGCTGGGACGTCTTCTTTATTTATCATAGAATTTTCTCATCCCCAAAATTCCAGTATAGAAATGCTATTAATCGTGAAGATTTAGCTTCGAATGAAAGGACTTATTGTAACACTGAATTAATAGATTCTTCACTACGTTCAGAATAGTAGCTTTAAATTAAGTAAAATCTAACTATATTTGTAGAATTTTGGTGAAAAAACTTACATATATATTCGGTTTAGCTGCCGCATTAATAGCTTTTAGCGTGTATTTAATGACACTCGCGCCAACCGTATGGTTCATTGATAGCGGCGAGCTTGCAGCCGTTGCCACAACTTTAGGAATTGCTCACCCTACCGGCTATCCCCTCTTCACTATAATAGGACATATTTTTTCAATGCTGCCAATTGGCTCAAGCGAAATTTACAGGCTAAACCTCATGAGCTCATTTTTCTGCGCCTTGGGGATATTTGTATTTTTCCTGTTAATGAAATACCTGTTATCAAAGGGTGAAGAGTCTTCCACAATAAAGGTGCCAGATAAAAATAAAAATCAGACTAAATCCCCTGCTACGCAGGTAAAAGAAAAATTAATTTCACTTCCTAATATTATAGTATATTCAGCAGCCGGATTTGCGTCACTTGTGCTTGCATTTTCTAAAACATACTGGGGCGCGGCAAATTCCGTTGAAGTATATCCAATACATGTATTTTTTCTTGTTACGCTGATGCTTGTTTTCTTAAAGGCAATCTTCAATACTAAACGCAACAATAGTGATGGCACATTTATAACACAGAATAAGTATTACCTTATATTCGCTTTCATGCTCGGACTCTCGTTCACAAATCATTTAACAACAATTCTACTGGCGCCTGCTTGTTTAACACTTTTCTTTTATACCAATCTGAATGATAAGCAAAGGCTGTACAAACTGCTTGGATTTATGGCAATTTGTTTCGTGGTTGGATTTTCTCTCTACCTGTATCTGCCAATACGAGCAGGTATGAACCCCACTTTCATCTGGGGTAACCCGTTCAACTTTGAAAGGTTTTACTGGCACATAACAGGTAAGCAATTTTCTGTATGGATATTCAGCGCGCAGGGTTCAATCCCCGCCTTCCTTATCTTAACCGGTACAACTATCGGGCTATCAATCTATGGACTTGTAAAGCAGAAGACCATAAATAAAAATCTGCACTTCATATTCTTTCTTATAATATGCATTCTTGGTTACATGCTGATATCAGGCTCTGCGCAGATAGTTAATGACCAGTTCAAAAAGTTTTCGGCATCACTCTGGGGTGAGTTCGGTACGGGTCTTATACTGCTTTCTATAATTGGTATTTACTACCTCTCAAGGTTCAACCCCAAACTTTTCTACTTTACATTTCTTACATTCTTTGGTTGTGTGTTCTATTCCATTAACTATGATATCAACGATATATATTCATACTTCCTGCTGGCATATATAACGCTTGCGGTATGGATTGGCTTCGGTGGAGTTTTCATTTACACACAAATGGTTGAGTTCCTGAAAACGAATGTTCAAAAAGCAGTGTTTGGCATAGCGATAGTATTACTTAGCCTTGTTGCCATAAATACCAATTATGCAGGCAACGATGAGAGCAAAAATCGTTATGTTGAAGAGTTCACAATGAACATCTTCAAAAACGCTGAGCCAAACAGCATCATAATTTCATCGCAGTGGGATTTCTGGGTATCTGCAAGCTGGTATTTCCATTTTGTTAAGAACATAAGAGCCGATATCGTTGTAATAGATAAAGAGCTGCTAAGGAGAAGCTGGTATTTTAAGTTCTTAGAAAACAATTACCCTGAGGTTTATAATAATTCAAAAGCGGAAATTGAAAGATTCCTGCCTGAGCTGTATAAGTTTGAGCATAATATTCCTTACGATACCAAGAGTATTATGAAGCTCTTCGAGGAAATGATGACAAGCTTTGTGAAGAATAACCCAAACCGAAGGTCATACATCACATGGGAAATTGAGAACAATAAGAACGAACCGTTCGCGCAGGATTTCACAAGGGTACCCGATGGACTTCTCTTCAGAATGGTACCGAAAGATAAGCTTAAAAATAACCAGGTTGATGATTACAAAATATATGATTTTGCATTCACTCCCGTTGCGCCAAAGGATTATTACTACGAAACATTAATGCGGTCATACGCAATGATGCTAACCGGCTCAGCGTCATATCTTTTATCAGCAGGCAGGACAGAGGACGCGAAGAAGTATCTTGAGCTGGCGCTTATCGCTATGCCAAACTTCCCGCAGGCAGTAGAGCTAAAAAAGAAAAATAACCTGTAAAAGGTAAACCTATAACATATAATTTGAAATATATACTTCTATTAATATTACTTCTCCCTTTCGTAATATATTCACAAAACAAAACCGACACGTATAACAGTGATTTAACTGATTCACTGCAAAAGCAATTTGATGATAATGCATCGAAAATTGATTCAATGGATTTAAAGATAACGAGTATAATTATCACCGGCAATAAAACCACAAAGGATAACATTATATTGCGCGAAATGAGCCTTAAAAAAGGCGGCAAGTTCACCCTGAAGCAATATACCGATGACCTGCTGAATATTTACAATCTGGCTCTCTTCACGAAAGTTGATATAATACCTGTCCCAATCAATAATAATGAAATAGCGCTTAATGTAGATGTTCAGGAAAGATGGTATATCCTGCCGCTGCCTAACGCAGGGATAGAAGAAGGCGAATGGAAAAAATTCTGGTTAAGCCTTAATTTAAGATGGGATAATTTCCGCGGCAGGAATGAAAGACTTAATGCCGGGTTCAGAGCGTTTTATAATCCATCAATATTTCTAAGCTATTACGTTCCGTGGATAGGAGAAAAGCTGCATCTCTTCATGGGTATTGGCGGACAGTGGCAAAGACAAAGGAACCGAAGTCTGGAAGCTGTTGGCAGAGAGAGCGGTACAAATACTATTGCATATAATGATAGTAATTATGATAACATTCAGTATAAAGCAGAACTGACTTTAGGCAGATACTTTGGAAAGAATTTTTCGGTATTTACAAATTTTAAATTTAACCATCTGCGTGTTACCCAATACGCCCCCGGGAGAACAGTTTCATCAAACGGGGTTGACAGGTATTTTATACTTGGCGGCGGAATTGCATGGGATAGCCGTGATATATATGAGTATGCTACAAAAGGGCTGTATTCCAGATTGATGTATGAGAGATATGGATTTGTTGACGCTGTTATAAACTTCGGCAGATTCTCATTTGAGAACCAAAGTTTTATACCTATACCCTTTTCAAAAAAATATTACATTACATTAGCTTCAAAGCTTTATACCAGCCTTGCTATGGGAGCAGTAATACCCGTGTATAACCATGAGTACCTTGGATACAGTGAAGATTACGTTCGCGGGTGGAAAGGGCACGCATTTGAAGGCGATGATGTATTTACAATCTATAATGAGCTAAGGATACCTATAATTAAGCCGCGTTATGTAAGAGGTAAAGATATGATGATAGTAAAAGATATCCCCATTATCAAGAACCTTGATATACGCCATGGTCTATACTTTACTTTTATATATGATATTGGAACCGTGTGGTATAAAGATGAAAAAATTTCTAAGAAGAGATTCTATTCAGGGGCGGGAATTGGTTTAAATTTTATTGCGCCATTTGGATATGTTATAAGGGCTGACTGGGTTTTTAGATTAGGCACGCCAACTGTTGGGCATTTAGGATTCGGTTTAACAGCAAAATTTTAACCCATGGAATACTACTACACACCAAAGCAATATATATCACCCGGCTCTTTATCAATTGTTGATGATGAGGCAAAACACTTAGGCAGAGTACTTCGCAAGCAAACCGGTGAAGAAATATATGTTGCTGATGGCGAAGGTAATTTATATAAGTCTAAAATTATTTCAGTTGAGAAGCAGATAATTGAGTGCAGTATAATTGAAAGCCATCAAAACCTGAATGAGCCGGCAGTTCACATTAATTTATATCAAAGCCTTATTAAGAATCCCGACAGGCTGGAATTTTCAATTGAAAAATCAGTTGAGCTTGGGGTGAGATCAGTCAATACAGTAATAACCGATAACGTTGTGAACAAAACAACCAACAAATCCGCTCGCTGGCAATCAATTGCCTTGGCTGCTATGAAGCAATCGCAGCGGTGTTACCTGCCAATTGTAAGCGAACCAGTTCAGTTTGCTTATGCTATAACAAATGCAAAGGGTGAGCTAAGACTAATCGCAGATGAAAAAAATATCCCAGGTAAAATAAATATAAAAGATATCACCGGTGAATATTCTTCAATCGATATTTTTATCGGTCCCGAAGGCGGATTTACACCTGCAGAAGCTGAGCTTGCTGTGAGTAACGGCTTTAAGATACTCTATCTTGGCGCAAGAAAATACCGGAGCGAAACTGCCGCAATATTTACAATAAGCAAACTCCTTTAAGCCAAATTATATTGAGGGGCTAATAACGGTTGTACACTCCTCAACCAGGCTGCTTGTCAAACCAATAACTAAATTGAGTCTTATCACCTTTTTAGATATATTTGTAAAATTAATTTTCAAATTATGTCAGAGTATTTCAGAAAGATCGTTGATTCAAAAATCTTTCAATATTTCATTATCGGTGTGATACTCTCCGCGGGTGTAATTGTAGGACTGGAAACTTACCCCGGGTTGATGGAAACACAGGGAAACCTGCTCCATCTGCTTGATCATATTGTATTGTATATTTTTGTGATTGAAATATTACTGAAGATCGGCGCAAAAGGAAGTAAGCCGTGGGAATTTTTTAACGACGGCTGGAATGTGTTTGATTTTATTATCGTAGCAGTATGTTTTCTCCCAATAGGCGGCGCATATATTGCAGTTCTGAGGTTGGCAAGGATACTCAGGGTATTCCGCCTTGTAAGCGCGTTACCTAAACTACAGATTTTGGTAGGAGCTTTGCTGAAGAGCATTCCTTCAATGAGTTATGTAGGCATACTTCTTTTCCTGCTTTTTTACATATATGCGGTAATAGGCACTTTCATGTTCGGGCAAAATGATCCTGTTCATTTTGGAAGTCTGCAGGTTTCCATGATGACATTATTTAAAACCATTACACTTGAAGGATGGATCGATTTTATGAACATCCAGGTGTATGGTTCAAATATCTATGGCTATGAAAATTTTCCTGACACACCAAGGGTACCCTCAGCGCACCCTTTTGCCGCGGCAGTTTATTTTGTAAGTTTTATACTGCTTGGCACAATGATAATGCTTAATTTATTTATCGGTGTTATTATTAGCGGCATGGAAGAAACCAATAAAGAGGAAGAAATTAAAGAGCTTGCCAAGATCAGGCAAGAGCTTAGAAATATAAGCGTAGAAGATGAAATAAACCTGATTGCAGAAGACCTGAATAAAATAAATGATAACCTTAAACTGCTTAAAAATAGAATAAATTCAACTTCCGGGGCTTAGTGGATAGTTTTTCCCGGGAATGTGCGACTCCGATGGAGTCGTGTTAATATATAATCTTCAATCTATAAATGTTGGACTCCTACGGAGTCCTTACTTTAATGAAAATACCCATATTTATATTTCTGTTTATTTCTTTAATATCAACTCCGTAGGAGTTGTACGTTTATAAATGTATATTAGATAACTTCTTCGACTCCATAGGAGTCGTACATGAAATTATAAAAATTTGTCCCATTTCGTTCGATTTTGAATCTTTTTTATTATCTGCTTTTCTCAAAAAACTTCTTATTAACATTGAAATATTAGGGTATTAAGCATATATTTGGTAATATTTACTGTTAAATAATAGAGAAATAATAAATTATCATATATAATTATGTCAGAAATTCTGCTTAATGTTGAGAACCTCAAAAAATTCTTCCCGATAAAAAAAGGACTTATATCCAAAACCATTGGCTACGTTAAGGCTGTGGATGATGTTTCATTCCAGATAAAAAAAGGTGAAACACTGGGCTTGGTAGGTGAATCCGGCTGCGGAAAAACTACCATTGGAAGAACACTCCTGAGACTTATCGAGCCAACAGGCGGTAAGGTAGAGTTTGATGGCAAAGATGTTACAACAATGGATCAAAATGACCTTAAGACCCTGAGGAAGGATATGCAGATAATTTTTCAGGATCCGTATTCATCACTGAATCCAAGAATGACAGTTGGCGGAATGATAACAGAGATATTGAAGTATCACGATATCGCAGAAGGCGAAAAAGCTGAAAAGATGGTAATGGACCTGCTTGAAAGAGTCGGGCTATCCAAGCTTCATGCCAGAAGATATCCCCATGAATTTTCCGGCGGACAGAGGCAAAGAGTTGGTATCGCAAGAGCGCTATCTGTCGAGCCAAAATTCATAGTTTGCGATGAACCGGTATCTGCGCTTGATGTATCTATTCAATCACAGATAATTAACCTGCTTCAAGACCTGCAGAAGGATATGGGTTTAACATATTTATTTATATCCCATGACTTATCAGTAGTTGAACACATTAGTGATAGAGTAGCTGTTATGTATCTCGGGCAGATAGTTGAAATTGCTGACTGCAAAGATCTTTATGCGCAGGTAAAACATCCGTATTCAGAAGCATTGCTTTCTGCGGTGCCGATACCTGACCCGAAACAGAAGCGCAAGAGAATTATTTTAACAGGCGATGTACCCTCCCCTGCAAATGTGCCACCGGGCTGTTACTTCCACCCAAGGTGTCCAAAAATTATTAAGGGCGAGTGCGAGCATATCAGACCGCTGCTTGCATCACTAAATCAAACAAGCCACGAAGTAAAATGCCTGCTCTATCCTGAAAGCTATCCGACAAAGGATGTAAAGGCAGCTTGATAAAAACTGAGGAACACAGATAACACTGATATAACGGATTATCACAGATCATTAACCAAAAGGACACAAATATGTGTCCTTTTTTGATTTTACAGTTCTGTAATTTTTACCTGATTTAGATATTTTTTAAAAGCTCTTTTTAAAATCCCTAATTGCACTCACAATATAATGCTCACCATCCGGCCAGAATGTTTCTCCCTTGGTAAGCCAGGAAACCGCGAATGCTTCAACTGCAATAGCTTCAAATGTAAATGTCATTGGAAAATTTCCAACTGCATTATTAAATTGTGGAATGAAAAAATATAATGCAAGTATTGCAATGCATCCTATCATTGTCCATCCGCAAATTTTGTAAACAAGGTTCCTTTTTTCTTTCTGGCTCCATTTCTCACCGGGTTTCCTTTGGGGTTTTTTATCTGACATTGGGAAATAATATAATGATATAACACTAAGCGAGATAAAAAAAAGTATTGCGAATATAAAATGAAGTTCAAAACCAAAAACCTCAGGTCCCTTAGCATCAACTGAGTGAACACTGAGCGAATGCCTGATATATTTAGCTTCTGTCGGGCAAAATGCAACGCCAATTCCGCACACTGCCGCCAGAGTTATCCATAATTTTTCTTTCAGGTTATATCCATTATAAGCTAATAGCGATACCCCAAGCACACATAAGATTACAACGAATATATCCCCGTTACTGGTATAATAATAATCACTGATAGATGGTTCGATAAGTTTATCACCCTCTTCTTTGAGTGTGTACAGGGCTAAGATTACCGGCAGTAACATTCCGCTAAAACCTATAAGATTCCTGAGAGTTTTGTATGAGAAAACCAAATCATTTCTGGTTTCCTTCTGCCTGTCTGTTAATGTAGCCTGTTCCGGTTGGTCTGTTTTTTTCATGGTTTTTTTGTGATTAACACAATTTATGAAAATAAAACAAAAAAAACTTAAGCCCCGATATATGGCGCTCAAGCCCTCTATTTAAACGCGTGATAAGATAAAGTTAGTTCTTTATTTTAATAAATTCAAGGTTTATGATACAAGCATATAGTATTAATTTCAGGGAATATACTCTTCCATATCAAACAATGAACATTTTCCGTTTAATAAGTCTTTTTTATCTTTAAATATTTTTACCTCGCTGCCGCTTGCTAAAATTAATCTGTTGTAATTATCAATATCTGCCCAGTTAATACTATCAGTGTTTTCTAATAATATCTCTCCCTTTTTACCGGCGATTGTATATTCATGCATGGAATACTCACCTCCTTTTGCCCAGTTCTTCTTCACTGACTTGGTAATAATAAATCCTTTGCATTCTTTCATCCATGCTACAGAATAACCCTGCTTATTTTTCCGGGTTACACTCCACCCGTATTTTTGGGAATCCCATCTGCCGTCATTATAGGAAGGATCAAATGTAATTTTATATTTGCCGAAATAGTTTCCCGTACTTATCCCTGTGGAAGAACTTAATTCCGGCTTCATTCCATCCGATATATAAATATTATTCTCATCAATAAAATAACCGCCTCCGCTGTATGTATTAATATGCGGCAAAAATAAATTGGCTTTTAAGAGCGGCGGGCTGCATATTGCAGTCCAGCAATAATATTTCTTATCATAATTACCCTGGCTCTTACCCATTGCGAAATAAAGAAAATCCCTGCCATCAGGTGAAATTGCAGAGCGGTTAGGATATAGAGTCCCTGAAAATCTTGAACCTATTATAATTTTATCTTTTTTATTTTTATATTCAAATGAAACAAGATATATCAATTTATTGCTTTTCCTGTATAAAAAAACCCCTGAAAAGCTTTTCTCAGCAAGATACCCTCTCGTTTTTGGCGTGTTTTTCGTCAAGTTACTTCTTTTTCATTTAAGAAATTTTTTACTGTTATTTTTTTACTCATTTGTTAAAAGATTATTTTTTTTATTTGTGATGTTGATGAAAACTAGAACTTGCTTTAGAATCAATATCCCGTTAGGGATATAATATGGGTAAAAAATGTATGATATGATTTGTCCCGTCCCATACGGGACGGGATTTAGACATAAAACAAACCATGCTCTACCAATATATCGTGCCTAACGGCACAAAGAAATTCATTAACATATCACCAACTCTTTATTAATATCATAAAAAACAATTATCAATTTCCCGTAGTGATACGATATGGGTAAAAAATATTTTGTATAATTTGTTCCGTCCCGTACGGGGCGGGATGACATCTGAATATCTTAATCTACCAATATCTTGTACCTACGGCACATCTACTCTTCTAATTCATATTCAACCGGTTTGAAGATGTATCGTTCGTCATAATCAACCTCAAATTTGTCCAGCAACTCATTATACTCTTCGATGAACGTCTTCTTTCGATGATGCTTTTCCTGATTTTTAACATAATTTATTACTCTATCAACATGTGATTTACTGTAAGAAAATGCTCCATATCCCTCTTGCCAGGAAAACCTGCCCTTTACCAGTCCCTTATCATTTATCCATTTTGAAGAGTCACCCTTAACATCCTGCATCAAATCAGATAAAGATTGAGTTGGCCTCATCCCGAAGAAGATATGAATATGATCAGGCATGCCGTTTATTGCCAGAACTTTGTGATTATTGTTTCGAATAATACCAGTAATGTATTTGCACAATTCATCTTTCCATTTTTTTCGGATAACGCAATCCCTGTTTTGAACGGCAAAAACAGCTTGTATATGTATTTGAGTGTAAGTATTCGCCATATTCTGAGATTTTCCGGATTTAGTACTTCTTTATGTGTACAGCAAATTACAAAAAACACTGAATATTTTCAATGAATTAAGGGTTAAATGTATTGCAGCAAATCATGCAATGAAGCGTAATTAGGTTACAAGAGTTATACTATGTATATTAGCTAAGAAAAGATTTATTGTAAAGGGTTTAAGCGCAATTTTAAGCAAAAAAACAAATATATTATGGATAAAATAAAAGAAAAAATTGATTACAAAAAAATAGCGGGAATAAAGACGGGTGAAAACTGGAGTCTTAACAGTCCAAAAAAACTTCATCACGGATTAAGTGAAACAAAAGATATGAAAGTAAATGATGTTGTTCAGCAATCATTGAATAAAAAAGTTAAGAGCAATGAAGTTTCATTTGTAAATCCAATTATGAATAACGGCGCTGAAAGAAATTCCGGTCAAAGAGCGTTTGCCAAGAAAAGAGCTGCAAGGTCTCATTACATAACCAAAAAATAAAATTACAATTTTTTAGTTGCTTAAGCAAATTGTTTTCAGCTCGGGAAGAAGGTAATTCACAACATCTTCAGCGGAGTAATTCATTTTAACCGGAGTAATAAGTTCCCTTATTGCAAACAGATCATCGCCTGAAGTAACAAGCGGCGGTTCAATGTAACCCCCACTACGTATCTGCGGGAAACCCGCCGATGCGGTAAGGTTACAGCAAAGACAAGTTCTTCCTGCCGTATCTTCCAACTTGCCTCCTTTACGGATGTAATCATTAAAAGGCTCAGCGGAACAGCGATAATTGATATTGCCGTTTTCATCCTTAAAAATATTTCGAAGAAAACCAAGATCACAAATACGTGCGCGTGATTCATACACTTCCGCCTCTGAAGCAGTCCCTGCAATACTTACAATTTTAAACGGAAAACCTGTAGGTGAAATTGTAGGACTTGTGAATACACGGATATTATTTTCTATCACTTGTTTCAAAACTTTTCTCTTAAGCCCGCTTTCCATCCCTGATTCATTACACAGCGCAAAAACT